>JASHSG010000328.1 GCA_030040935.1 Acidobacteriaceae bacterium
CGACCAGTATCCGCTGACGAGAACCAATTTCGTGGAAGGATGGAGCTTCGCCAACGGGCACGATGCGAGCATTTTCACTTCCGCTCATTCTCATTTCGAATCCTCGCGGTTTGCTGTGCAACCCTCGTGCCATTCGTTTGAGAGTAACCGGAACCCGCATCCCTGGATACCCTTAGCTGATGAAATCCACAGGCGAACAAGATTCTCTTCAAGCGGAATCTCGGGGATTTTTTACACGTTTAGGCGATTTTTACTCGAACCATCGAACTCCGGTACGTTTCCCGTACGGCTTCGCTTGCAATCGCATACGTTTTCGATACGCCGCTTTTGGCCCGGCCGCCGCTCGGCTCAGTGCAGGCATACGCTGTGCCCGTGCCTGCATCTCATCATGATTGAGGAGCTTTCCGTTGGCACAGTGCCAAAAAACGGAATCCGCTGCGCTCAAGCTCAAAACGGTCCGCAAGGATGCGGTCCCCAAAGGCCGGGAGGGCAAGCACAAGCGCATCGTAACGCTCCTGCTGAACCGGCTCAGCCGCCTTCCTTCCGGAAGTGCCCTCAAGGTCCCCCTCGATCAGTTGCCCGACAGCAAAGCTAAGATTCGCGCCGCTCTCAGTCGCGCCACCCGCCAAAGCGGAGTGAGCGTCGCCACATCCAGCGACTCCACTCACCTCTATCTCTGGAAAGCCGATCGAAAACCCTGATACATTCGTGTTTTGCGCTGTTCTTGTTTCGCGATGGACGCTGTGCGCATCGACAAGTGGCTCTGGGCCGCGCGCTTCTTCAAAACGCGCGCCGCCGCCTCGCGCGCCTGCGGCATCGGCCGCATTCAATCGAATGGCGTGCGATCGAAGCCCGCCCGCGAAGTCCGCGCCGGAGACATGCTGCGCATCGAAAACGAGCGCGGCGTCTTCGAAATCGAGGTCTTGCTCGTCAGCGCCGCGCGCGGTCCCGCCGCCGTTGCGCAAACACTCTACCGCGAGTCTGATTCCAGCCGCGAAGCCCGCCTCCACCTCGCCGCGGAGCGCAAGGCATTCGAGCAATACGTGCGCTTGCCCGAGCGCCGCCCCTCCAAGCGTGACCGCCGTCGCATCATTCAATTCCGCCGCGGCATTTAGATTCGTGAACGCAAAAAAGCCCGGCGTCAGGCCGGGCTTTTCGCTCCACGAAATCCTTTTATGCAATCAGCTTCTTGACCTTCTCTTCGATCACGTCCTGGGCTACGTAGCCCACCACCTGGTCGGCGATCTTGCCGCCCTTGAAGAAGAGCAGCGTGGGAATCCCGCGGATTCCGTACCGCGATGGCGTCGCGCCATTCTGGTCCACGTTGACCTTGGCCACTTTCAACTTGCCTGCATATGCCGCCGCCACGCCGTCCACAATTGGTGCGATTGCCTTGCATGGCCCGCACCAGACGGCCCAAAAGTCCACCAGAACCGGCTGTTCGCTCTTCAGCACTTCCTGGTCAAAATTCGCATCGTTCACTTCCAAAACACCCAATCCAGACATGATCCTCCTTGCGGACCCGCACCCGCTCATTGTACAGGAAACCGTATATCCATCTGATGCGGCAGAGCACGCCAGGTCGCAGGCCTCGGTCCCATTTCGTCGAACCCGGGCGCATTCAATTCGTTCAACTTGTCATTGATCCAGTTAAGTTAAATGCGCGGGCGAATTCTTCGCTGCCTCTGTTGCTCTTTTTCATCCGTTGCATCGTCTTTACGCACAAAATTAAAGCGCCCGGATCCGATCAGGATCACAGGCGCTAGAGCAGCCCTCCCCCAGAACTGCCCACGCAGCGAATTTAAGGTGTTTAATCGATAAATAGCAAGCAAACTTCAGTAATAGGTCCAGTAATCGGGTTTTTGATGACTGCTTACCTAGGCAACTACCGTAACTTACTCATAACGCATATGGTTGCCGGTGGTTAGAGACTGAATTTCCACAAACTCACATATTTTCAATCGTTTGGAACGCGCCAACGCTCGAAAACTTTGAAATCAAAAGCTCGCCACGCGCACAATGTTGCACTGCTTTTGAAGCAATGGTCATCTTCTCCTCGCTGTCTACAATTACAAGGACCGCGGGCCCTGCCCCGCTCAGCGCGACCCCGAGAATTCCCTGCTTTCCCACCAGCGGCAGCAAAACCTCAAGCAGTGGGCAAATCGGCGTGCGATACGGCTGGTGAATCCGGTCCCTCATCGCCAATCGCAGCAGATCCCCTCGCGCCTGCGCAAATGCAAGCCCCAACACTGCCACCGACTGCAGGTTCGCGACCACATCTTCAAGCGGATAACTCGCCGGCAACATGGCGCGCGCCGTGCTGGTTGAGAGCGGCGATTCCGGCAGCGCGACCATCGCTCGCCATTGCTCGGGTGGATCGATTCGCACCACGTGGACCTTTGATCCTTCGCACACCGCGGCGACAAACCCGCCCAGCCAGCATGCCGCCACGTTGTCTGGATGCCCTTCGAGCTTGTATGCCTCTTCCAGAATCTGCGCCGTGTTCCAGTCCATCTCCCCAAAATGCGCCGCCAGCGCAATCGCCGCCAGCCGCGCCGCCGCTGACGAGCCGCATCCCATCCCCAGCGGAATTCCGTTCTCCATCCGGATCGCCAGAGGAACGATAGCCCGCTCGTGCCGCCGCATGATTTCTTTGTAGGTCTCTAGGATCAGGTTGTCTTCAAGCCGCGCGCACCGATCCGCGTCGCGCCCGCTCGCGGTCACTGAGAACTCCCGCGCAGACTGAGCCTCAATCTCCAGAAAAAAATCCAGCGCCACGGCCACCGCATCGAATCCCGGCCCCAGATTCGCCGATGTTGCAGGCAAGCGAAGCCGAATTGCGCCCGGCTTGCCCAGATCGATCGCCCGATCGCTCATCCCACCTCGCCCTCGATCGCCGCCAGCACCGCCGCCGCCGTGGCGTCCACGGTGATCGCATCCCGCCGCAGCGCTTCAATTGCCTGCTCCGAACCCAGCTTCTCCTCGTCGGAGAGCAGCGTTCCACGATGGAAGTCAATCGTGTAGTCCGCGTCCTTCAGCGCATGGCCGGTCAGCACCAGCACCACCGTCTCGCCCGAGCGGACCACGCCTTGCGCGCGCAGCTTTTTCAATCCGGCCAAAGTCACCGCTGATGCGGGCTCGCACCCCAGCCCTTCCGCGCCAATCTCCGCTTTCGCAATCGCGATCTCTGCCTCGCTCACGTCCAGGCACCAGCCGCCGCTCTCCTGAATTACCCGTGCCGACTTGCGCCATGACGCGGGATTCCCGATGCGGATAGCCGTCGCCCTCGTGTTTGCTTGCACCGGCTCGAGCACCGCGCCGTGGTTCATTCTCAGGCTTCGCACCAGCGGATTGGCTCCCGCGGCCTGAATCACGCTGATCTTCGGCAGCCGCGCCACCAGCCCCAGCTCCCGCATCTCCCGAAATCCCTTGCCTAGCGCCGAGCTGTTGCCCAGATTTCCGCCTGGCACGATCAGATGGTCGGGCACATTCCAGTCCATGGCTTCCGCAATCTCGATGGCCGGTGTCTTCTGCCCCTCCAGCCGGTATGGATTCACTGAATTCAGGAGGTAAATCGGCGCCTTCTTCACTATTTCGGTCAGCAGGCGCAGGCAACCGTCAAAGTCGGCCCGCACCTGGCAGGTCACCGCGCCGTAATCCATGGCCTGCGAAAGTTTCCCCCACGCGATCTTTCCCTCGGGAATCAGAACCAGACTGCGCATCCCGGCGCGCGCCGCGTACGCTGCCATCGAAGCCGACGTGTTCCCCGTCGATGCGCAGGCGACCCATGTGAATCCCCGCTCTTTCGCCACGCTCAGCGCCGCCGTCATTCCCGTGTCCTTGAATGAGCCGGTTGGATTCATCCCCTGATGCTTGGCGTAAAGTTGATCGATTCCGAGTCCCTTCGCTGACCGCCGAAGATGATAAAGAGGGACATTGCCCTCGCGCAGCGTCACCGCATCGCCAAAGCTGTCCAGAATCGGCAACAGCTCTCTGAATCGCCACACCCCCGACTGATTCAGCGCCTCGCCCGAGCAGCGCCGCTCGCGCCAAAGCCACTTCAGCGCCCCCGGATTCGGCCGGTCGTTCCCTCCCCGCTGGTTCCACCCGGGATACTCCACCTCAAACAGATCGCCGCAATTCGCGCAGCGAAAGTCCGCGCGCGCCTCCGTACCCGCAATCCGGCTGCCGCATCCAAAACAGCGCAATTGATGCAGATTGTCGCTCATGCCTGTCTCCGAAACCGCCCGCTCCGATGTCGCATGATTTCAACCGCGACGCGCGTAAAATCTCGCGTGCATCCGCTCATTCACCGATTCAGGCGGTTTCGTTGCTTGGTGTTAGCCTAGCAGGTGTATGGCGATTTCCGCTGTGGATGAAAGGCCATTCGCGTCCATGCCGAGCCCGATTGCCGCCGCTTTGTTTGCGTTCCTGGCTCTGGCGCCCCTCGCCGCGCAAACGCCGCTTCGCGTCGCCGCCGCCGCCGATCTGGAACCAGTTCTTCCTCCCATCCTCGTTCAGTTCGAGAAGAATACTGGCATCCACGCCGAGGCAACCTATCAGTCTTCCGCCACGCTCACCACTCAGATCGAGAACGGCGCGCCCTTCGACGTCTTTCTCTCCGCGGACCTGGGTTTCCCCAAGCGCCTCATCGACGCTGGCCTCGCCGATGCCGCCGGTTCTGCCGATTCCACCACCCCGATCACCTATGCGCGCGGCACGCTTGTCCTCTGGGCCCGGAAGGATTCTCATTTGCCCTCGCTCTCGCTCGATCTTCTCCGTTCGCCCGCCCTCAAGCGCCTGGCCATTGCCAATCCTGACCGTGCGCCCTATGGCCGCGCCGCTGTCGCCACGCTCCAGAAGCTGAAACTTTACGACGCTCTCCAGCCGCGCCTCGTCACCGCTGAGAATATCGCCCAGGCCGCGCAGTTTGCCGACTCCGCCAACGCCGATGCCGGCCTCATCTCGCTCACTTCGGCGCTTACGCCGCAGCTCTCAGTCGACGGCTCGTATTTCGTAATTCCCCGCGACCTCTATCCACCCATCGAGCAGGGCGCCGTCATTGTCAGCAGCACCGGGCAGCGCGCCGCCGTCCACAAACTGCTCGACTTTCTCCTCTCCCCCGCCGTGCAGGCTGAGTTCGCTTCGTCCGGCCTGACGCCGGTCAAATAACCGCCATGGACTGGCAAGCATTTGCGCTCTCGCTTCGTCTCGCCGCCGTCACCACCGCGATTCTCCTCGCCATCGCCGTGCCTCTCGCGGCGCTTATCGTGCTGGGCCGCGGCCGCTGGCTTGCCGCCGTCGAAGCCCTCGCCACGCTGCCCATGGTCCTGCCGCCCACTGTTCTCGGATTCTTTCTTCTCGTTCTGCTCGGCCCACGCACCGCGTTTGGCCGGGGTATTGTCGCCCTGCTTGGCCATCCGCTCGCGTTTTCTTTCGATGGCCTTGTCGTCGGCTCGGTCATCTACAGCCTTCCTTTCGCCGTGCAGCCTCTCGTCGCCGGTTTTGCTTCGGTCGACACGGCTCTGGTCGATGCCGCGCGCCTTCTCGGTGCAGGTCCTGTGCGTCTCGTCTCCACCATTCTCATTCCCCTCGCCCGCCGCTCGCTTCTCGCTGCCGTCGTGATGAGTTTTCTCCACACCATCGGCGAATTTGGCGTGGTCCTCATGCTCGGCGGAGACATTCCCGGCGCCACCCGCACCCTCTCCATCGTCCTTTATGACCAGGTCGAGGGTTTCAATTACGCGGCCGCCGGTCACACTGCTCTGTTGCTTCTCGGTTTGAGCATTTTCGCCCTCGCATTGATCTACTCCAGAACTCGAAGCCACGGAGTCGCGCCGCGGGATGCTTAGCTTTTCGCTCAATGCGCATCGCGGCGCCTTCCACCTTCAGGTGGAAGGCGCCTTCGCCGCCGATTGGACCGTCGTCTTCGGCCCGTCGGGCGCAGGTAAAAGCACTTTGCTCCGATTGCTCGCCGGCCTCGACAATCCTCGTCACGCCAGCATCGTCCTCGACGGCCGCGCCCTCACCGATTCCGCCGCGCGACTCTGCTTGCCGCCCGGCCATCGGCAAACTTCGCTGGTTTCGCAGCAGCCCGCGCTCTTCCCTCACCTCACCGCGCTCGCCAACGTGGCCTATGGCCTGCGCAGCCTTGATCGCGCCGCCCGCGCGCGCCGCCTCGACGAGGTCCTCCAGCTTGTTGGCGCAACCGGCTTTGCCGGTCGCCGTCCACAGGAGCTATCCGGCGGCCAGGCGCAGCGCGTCGCGCTGGCCAGGGCGCTGGTCGCGCAGCCGCGCGTCCTGTTTGCTGACGAGCCGACAGGGTCGCTCGACACCCTGACCGGCGAGATGGTGATGGACCTGCTGGTAGGCATGGCCCGCGAGGAGGGCACGACCGTGGTCCTGGTCACCCACGACGCGCGGGTCGCTGCGTACGCCGAGCGCGAGGTCATGGTGCGAGACGGCAGGGTGCTCAACCCCGCCAGCAGCCAGGTCGAGGTCGCCCAGTGATGTACCGGCTCGGCCTTCGCCTCACGCTCCGCAGTGGCAGGGAGCCGTTCGTCCGGCTGGTGGTCACCGCTGCTGCCGTGGCCGTCGGAGTGGCGATCATGCTGTGCGTCCTCGCCGACTTCCACGCGTTCACGACCGCCAGCAACCGGCCGTCCTGGGAGTCGACCCAGGGCCAGCCTGTCACGAAGGACTACGCGGCAGCGACGGGCTCGGAGCTGTGGAACTACAGCAACGACGTCTACCAGGGCCAGACCATCGAGCGGCTGGACGTGGCCGCGCTCGGGCCGAGCGCGCCTGTGCCGCCTGGTATCCGCCGGCTGCCGGCCAGCGGCCAGTACTACGCCTCCCCCGCGCTGGCCGCGCTGATCGCCGCAGTGCCGGCTGACGAGCTCGGTGACCGGTTCCCCGGCAGGCTTGCCGGGACGATCGGATCGAGCGCGCTGACCGGACCC
>JASHSG010000329.1 GCA_030040935.1 Acidobacteriaceae bacterium
GCCTCACGCGGCGTGCACGGGCCCGGCGAAAGCAGGATGCGGTCGGGCCTCATTCGCTCGACCTCTTGCGGCGTCACCTCGTCGTTGCGCCGAACGACGACATCCGCACCCAGCTCACCCAGGTATTGCACCAGGTTGTAGGTAAAAGAATCGTAATTGTCGAGGACGAAGACCATCGTGAATTCCAGTGTAGCGCGCCGCGGACACTGTCCCGACCCGAGCCAGTGCGCTTAACCTCGGGAACAATTCGCGCTGGCGCGCCATACACTAATTTCGCAAGTACGTTCATGCTGGAACTCAACTTTTATTCAGGCATCGTCCCCTGGTAGTTCGCTCTGACCGCCATCTGGATTGCCGGCATCGCAGCCGGCAAGCGAGCAATACATGAATAGCCGGCCGGTAACCGGATGCTCCAGAGATCCCAGGCGTGCTGCAAGCTGGATCCTTTCCCTCATCGGCATCTGCAAAATCGAACATGGCCGCCCGCTCCAAGCATCACATCGGTACCGCGCTTGCGCCGGTCAAAGCGCATCTGCAACACTGGCAATGGTCGGTATCGATGGTCCTTCATTTCCTGATTCAAGGCCGCGTACAGGGCGTGGGCTTTCGTTGGTTTGTGCAGCGTGAGGCCAGCGAGCTCGATCTGCGCGGATGGGTGCGCAACACCGAAGACGGTGAGGTGGAAGTTATCGCCGCGGGCGAAGCCAGCGATCTCGACGAACTGCGCTCGAGCCTTCGCCGCGGTCCGCGGGGCGCTCGTGTCGATCGCGTCGTCGAGCATACCCTGGCCGATAGCGAAGCCCAGGGCCTTACATCTTTTCAAATTGACGGCGCATGGTGAAAAGCCAGGGAGCAGCCACTCTCCAATGACGAAGATCTGTCGTTGCCGGCCGGAGAGGAATCAGAACGACGCCGGGGCCCCGGTGACCGCGACCTTCGGCCGCGAGAGTCGTTAGACTTCGCAAGGGCCGCAGATTCATAGCATCATGAGCTCTCTCCCTGCTTCCTGTCTTATAAACTGAAAGCTGATCACTGAAAACTGATCTCTACAAACTGGAGCCAATCATCGCCATGCCGGAGAAAGCCCCGCCCGTCAACGTCGAAGATCTTAAGAAACTTGTCCGCACCGTGCCCGACTTTCCCAAGCCCGGGATTCTCTTTTACGACATCACTACCCTGCTCAAGGACAAGACGGGATTCGCACAATTGATTGATGCAATGGCCGCGCACTACATTGGGCGCAACATCGACTTGATTTTGGGCATCGAAGCGCGCGGCTTTATCTTCGGACCTGCGCTGGCGTACCGTTTGAATGCCGGCTTTGTGCCGGTCAGAAAGCCAAGGAAGCTGCCTGCGCCGGTGGCCCGCGTCAGCTATGACCTCGAATACGGAACGGATACGCTCGAGATCCACATGGATGCAATCGCTCCAGGCGAGAGTGTGGTGCTGGTTGACGACTTGCTTGCCACGGGCGGTACCATGGAAGCGACCATCAAATTGGTGAAACAGCTGGGCGGCAAAATCGCCGGGCTAGGTTTCGCTGTCGAACTCGATTTTCTCAAGGGGCGCGATCGCTTCACGGAATACGACGTCTTCAGCCTGCTTCACTACGACGAGTAGGAAATCCACACTTCGGCCGCACCGTGCACGGATTTATCTCGGCATGCGCCGAATCCGGTGGTATTCTGAATCCCCCAAAAATCCACCCCCGGAGGTACGAAATCATGAAAGTTCATCTGGCATCCAAGGTTGCCATGAGTCTTTTCGTTGCTGGATCAATGCTTGTGGCAGCGCCAGCGGTCGCGCAATCCAGCGGCGTGAATCCGCCGCCCAAGTACATTTATCTGTCCAACATTGAGATCAAACCAAATATGCGGGGCCCCTTCATCCAAAGTGAAAGCCGCGAAGTGCAGGCTGAGCGCGCTGCGAATGCTCCCATCCACTATTTCGGCATGACAAACATTACAGGTTCTCCGCGGGCCTTGTTTTTTGCGGGATTCGACTCATTTGCCGATATGCAGAAGCAACACGAACAGTCGATGTCTGACCAGAAGCTGCAAGATTCGCTCACCGCCGAGGACGCGACCGAGGCTCCCACGCTGAGTCAAACCTACGGCAGCATTTACAAGTACCGCGACGACCTGAGCCTGAATGCGGCCGTCGATATTTCGCAGGAACGCTTCTTTGACATCACGCTTTTCCATGTTCGCTACGGTCACTATCAGGACTGGGTGCATCTGGTAAAGCTCTACGCGAAGGCTTACACGCCGATCGCGAACGCGCGCTGGGCCATGTTTGAAAAGCTGTATGGAGAAGACAGCGACAGAACCTTCATTCTGGTGACGCCCATCAAGTCTCTCGCGGAAGAAGACCAGGCGATGATCGACGGCGACAATCTGCCCAAGACGGTGGGAGAAGATCAAATGCAATTGATGCGCGAATTGGGTTCAGAAACGGTCGAGTCGTCGGAGTCGGACCTTTTTGCGTTTGTCCCACAGATCAGCTATGTGCCGGACTCATGGATTGCAGCCTCGCCTGACTTCTGGGGCAAGAAATAGACGGAGCAAAATCCGCACCATCAGGAAGGGCCATTCTCAAGGGGATGGCCCTTCATTCGAAAGCTGGAATCGAGCTCGAGTCAGCGCGCGAGGCGACGGCCGCGGCCGGCTGCCATTGACCGTCAGGGCATCAAGAGGCGTCCTTTGGATCTTGCTGGCCGTCCGGGACGCGTTCACCCTCCTGCTCCCGACCCTCCGCGTCTGCATCATCCTGGAACATTTGCGGGTCGGCAAAGCGATAGCCTACGTACACGTCTGTGAGCAGATAGAGTGGATTCGACGGGTCGTCCTCAATCTTCTTGCGCAACTGCCGGACGAAAGTGCGAAGGTACTCCACTTCTTCACGGCTTTCAGCACCCCAAACCGCCGTCAGCAGCTTGGCGTAGGTCACAACGCGCCCCGCCCGACTCATCAGGCAGTACAGAATGTCGAATTCCTTGCGGGTGAGGCGCACCGCTGTGCCGCGCTTCGTCACCAGGCGCTTTGCCGGCTCCAAACGGATTTCACCGATTTCCATGGGGGCATCCTCGGGCCGCGCGGGAGCACGCACTCGGCGCACGGCGGAGCGGATGCGCGCTATCAGCTCCCGTGTGCTGAACGGCTTGGTCACATAATCGTCTGCGCCCAATTCGAGCGCTTCCACCTTGTCCTCCTCGTCGTCGCGCACGGTAAGCATCAGCACCGGCAGGCGCGGTGCGAAGGCGCGAATTCGCTTTAATGTTTCGATGCCTCCGATGCCTGGCATATTGATGTCAAGAAGCACGGCATCGTACGGAGAGGAGCGCAGCGCCTGCACGGCCTCCTCGCCCCGCGAGGCCTCGGCCACCTGAAAGCCAAGCTCCATCAAGGGCGGCCGCAGGGCGCGGCGTATGGCCGGTTCATCGTCGACCACAAGAATGCGGATTGCAGGCTGCATCATGACAAGTTCTCTTTCTCCACGGTCAGCGGAATGGCGGCAAAAAACGTAGTACCTTCCTCTTCATCGCTGGTCACCCAAACGTAGCCTCCGTGAATCTGCGCCGCGCGCCTGGCCACCGAAAGCCCGATGCCCGTCCCGGGGGCCCGATCGGCGTAGGTCGAGGAACGATAGTAGCGGTCGAAGATGCGCTCGCGATCTGCCATGGGGATCACCGGCCCGATGCTGTGCACGGAAAAGATGGCTTCCATCCCGGCAACCAGCGCGCGGATGGTGATGGTGCTGCCAAAGTTGGAGTATTTGCATGCGTTGTCAATGTACTGGGTCAGCAGCATGGTCATCAACTGCTGGTCGCAACTGAGGGTCAGGCTCTCGTCTGAAATCTCGATGGCCACCTTCATGCTCGCCAACCGGTCTTTGAGCGCAGCGACTACCTCTTCGATGAGCGTGCCAACGCTCACCTGAGCAACGTGAATGGCGACCTCGCCCGCGTCGAGCCGCGCCGTGGTCAGAAGCCGGTTGGTCAATTCTCCCAAGAGCCCCGTTTGCTCGTCGATCAGTCCCACCAGCTCCGCCTGGCCAGCGGAGAGATGGCCCATCTCACCCAGCCCCGTTGAAGCGGCGCGAATAGCTGTAAGCGGGGTTTTGTAAGCGTGCGCCAAGCTGTCGAGCACCGTGGCGCGAAGCTGTTCGGTGCGGCGCTCAGTCTCGATGCGGCTCTCATTGGCGAAAGCGCGGTAGCGGTCAAAGGTAATGGCGATGAGCGAGGCAATCGCATTGTTGGTAAGAGGGCTCGTGTCTCCGCGAACTACAAGGCTGCCGACAGGCACCGATCCCAGGCGCACCACCCGGCGCCCGATCCCAGTGTCCGGATCGTCGTCTGCTGTTTCAAAGTAATAGACATTTTGCGCCATTTCCTGGGGATCCACGTTCCAGAAGCCTGCCGTATAAACGTCGTGCAAATCGGCATCGAACACGGCGACTGCTTCAAGGTTGAAGATTTCATGGACCAACTCGGCCAGTTGCGGTCCCGGTTCCACATGTAGATCCATCTGGAGGGTCCGTCGAGTGAATTCGTAAAGATCCTCCATCTGCCCGCCGCGCGACTCGGCCTCGCGGGCGTGACCGGTCACTCGGGCCGAAAGGCGGCTGACAGTAAGCGCCACCAGCACAAAGACCAGCAAAGTCACCGAGGTGATGGGATCTGCCGCGATGGCCAGCTCGGATTGGCGGGCAGTGAAGAAGCTTTGGGCCACCACCGCCGACAGCGACACAATTACAGCCTGCCAGAACCCGCACAGTAAGGCCGTGGGAACCACGATGAGCAGATAAAGCAGCGCGGCTACGGGAAGCAAATGGGGTGACCAATGCGCCAGCGCAGCCACCAAAATTACGCCGACCACTCCCAGCATCGACTCAAGCGTGAACAGAATCACACGCAAGCCCGAACCGCGCGAACGCCCCGGCCGAAAGACGAAATGGCTGCGAATGTTCTGAGCCAATGCGGCACTCACTTTCGATCCCCAAGGACCCCGCGGAAAGCCGTGTCCCGGTGTGGAAAAACGCACGCGAATCGCAGCCGCCTGCACCGCTCGTGCAACATTTCATAACAGGTTTCGAATCCACGTTGAGCTGCCCGTCGGGTTTTGGGTGCTGGGTTGGGGTAAGAAAAGTCTATCAGGTCCTTCGCCTCTTCTTCACGGGCTGGGTGATCGGCGCGGCAATTTCGCTCGCAATTCAGTGCAAAGCGACATGAGGTTCGAACCGATCTATACAAAATTCCCGGTATAAGGAATCTTTTTGTCCTCTTCATAGCTTCTTTATGCTTCCTTTGCGTTACTGGTGATAGCTCGTTTGAACCAATCTACGGCGCCTATTACGACAACGCGATTGCAGGCGCTTGAGCCTGCGATCCAAACCTCAGTCGTGCGCATTGCATTGCCGACTTTTTGACGCCACCTTCCGGCGCCGAAGAAGTTGCGTAGATGCGCGCCTTGAGCGGCCCCGGCTTTATTTTCCCATCACGCACAAATCTTTCTTGGAGGTATCGTGTCGATGCAACCGAACACAACTGCAATCCTTCGGTCAATCGCAGGCGCCGCAATGGCAATCGCCCTCACCGCAGCTGGGCAAACACCTGCACCTGCGCCAGCACCAACTGATTCGTCCTCAGGGGCGCCAGCGGCGGCCCCCGCCGCGGCACCTGCACAGGCTCCCGCCGCGCCGGCACCGGCCGCTCCCGCGGCCGCACCCACATGGAGTGTAGGCCCAATGGATCTGAGCGGGTTCATCGACGGCTACTACAGCTTCAATTTCAACCGTCCCAACACGTCAGACGGGTTTGACCAGGTCAACCAGCTTTATAACTTTGACGACAAGACGGACCAATTCGAATTGAGCGCAGCCAAGTTGACGCTGAACCATGACCCGGATCCGATTGGCGCACACGTCGATTTCCTCTACGGCCGCACCAACGATTTGATCAATGCCGCTCCGTCAAACAGCGACGGCGCCGAGCAGCTCAATTACATCGAGCAGGCATTTCTCAGCCTGAAGCCGCCCAAGGCCAAAGGCTTTGAAATGGACTTCGGCAAATGGGTCACTTCGGCAGGAGCGGAAGTTATCGAGGCCAAGGACAACTGGAACTACTCGCGTTCGCTTCTCTTTGTCAACGCCATCCCTTACTGGCACTTCGGCGCGCGGACTTCGATTCCCGTTTCAAAGACTGAGACCGTCGGCTTCCAGTTGTTCAACGGCTGGAACAACGTGGCCAAATCGAATGGCGGCATCTCTGGAGCGTTTACCAGTGCGCTGGTCGAGCCGAAGGTCACCTGGGACCTGAACTATCTCGTCGGGCCCGAAAACTCCAACACGGCGGCCGGGTTGCGGAACCTGATCGACACCACACTGCTGTTCACGCCGCCCGGAAAGTTTAATGCGTACATCAACTTCGATTACGGCTCCAACCAGAATGAAGTAGTGGCGGAGGGTAACTCGAAGCTCGTCACCTGGGACGGCCTGGCGTTTGCGTTCCATGAGCAGGCTTCCGCGAAGAATGCGGTGGCGGGCCGCTTTGAGTGGT
Source organism: Acidobacteriaceae bacterium (assembly GCA_030040935.1). Lineage (GTDB taxonomy): Bacteria > Acidobacteriota > Terriglobia > Terriglobales > Acidobacteriaceae > Telmatobacter. The sequence goes on from JASHSG010000329.1 coordinate 6,557, forward strand.
TTGACGATGCCAACGGCGCCCAGACCGGGACCTATCCGACTCAAAACACCTTGTACGAGGGGACCTTCACCTATGAGTACAAGTGGGTCGAGGGCGCGCTCATGCGCATTGAATATCGCATCGACCATTCCAGCCTGAACTACTTTGACAAGCTGTCGGATAAATTCACGGATCAGCAGCAGACACTGACGGTGGCGTTCATCGCTTTCTTTGGACCGCATCGTTAGAAATCTTTCGATTCCTGATTTCGTCCTGATGGGACTTTATTCCGTCCTGATGGGGCGATGGATAGACTCGGATAACCGCAATCGAACCGGGATCAGCCCAGCCTAACCAGGCCCACCGGCTGGTCCCGCAGAAATCAGCGCCGTTGCTTTACTCGAAACGCACCTCAATAAATCTCAGGAGAATGCTCATGGCAGATCAGAAAGCACCTCAGATGCAGGCCACGCTGGGTCTCACCGGCCTGACTGCAAACGCAATGGCGCTCATCGCCCCCGGCGCCTTCCTGTGGCTCACGTTCTTCATCCAGGCCACCACCGGCGTGGCCGGGCAACCCTCCACCGCTCCCTCTATGTGGCTGGGCATCTTCATCTCGCTGCTGCTCTGCCTGGCTACAGCCGTTTCCTACGCTGAGATCTCCAAGCTCTATCCCGGAACCGGCTCGAGCTACTTTTACGCGGAGCAGGCC
>JASHSG010000330.1 GCA_030040935.1 Acidobacteriaceae bacterium
CTGTTAAGAATCCGCCGCAAGGTGCGCGTGGACAAGCCCGATGACTTCGAGATCTTCGGACCCGATTCACTCAGCCGTCTGTGGGATCAGGTGACCGGCGGTCTGGTTATCTTCATGATCGCAGTGTCGAGCGTAGGTCTGATGGTGGGCGGCGTGGGCGTGATGAACATCATGCTGGTGAGCGTGACGGAGCGGACGCGCGAGATCGGAGTGCGCAAGGCCATCGGCGCAACCAAAAGAACCATCCTCACGCAATTCACCAGCGAGGCGGTGACGTTGTGCTCGATCGGGGGCCTCGTGGGTATTCTGGTGGGCGCCATCATCACCTGGGTTGTATATTTTCTCCCCATCGGGCTGCCGGCCACGTTATCAGCCACTTGGGTGCTCGCCGGCTTCGGCGCATCGTGCGCCATCGGGCTGCTGTTCGGGATTTATCCCGCGTGGAAGGCGGCCAATCTGGATCCGATTGAAGCGCTGCGCTACGAGTGAAGCCGGTGGTCAGCCGCCAGTGACCAGTCGTCAGCCGGATCTGAAAGCCGCCGGCAAACCCTGACAACCCACAACTGACGACTGTAAACTGCTCTTCGTGATGCCGCACGCACTGGCGCAGGCCGTGGAGATATTGACGACGGCGCTGGCCGTGGCCGGAATGGGATACTTTGTGGCGTCGATCGCGGCGGCGCAGGTGTTCGAGCGCGAGCGGCGCAGGTTGCGCCCTGAGTTCGCGCCAGGGGCCATGACTCACGAGCCCACGCCCGTCGAGCCGGCGCCGGGCGTGAGCATTCTGAAATCGCTCAAGGGCGTCGACCCCGGCATGCTCGACGCCTTTCGCAGCCATTGCCGGCAGAAATACGCAGGCGACTTCGAATTGCTCTTTGGCGTGGCCTCGCTCAGCGATCCGGCGGCGCGCGCCGTGACCGAGCTCGAGGCCGAATTCCCGCAGAGCGCGATCCGGCTTATCGAGTGCCCGCTTCAACTGGGCGCAAACGGCAAAGTGAGCACGCTGGCGCAGGCCGCAACCCACGCGCAGCACGAGTTTCTGCTCATCAACGATTCCGACATTACCGTGAGCCCGCGCTATCTGGAACGCGTGATGTGCCGCTTCGCGCCGGGTTCGCGCGACGCAAACACGCCGCCGGTCGGAATGGTGACGGCGCTCTACCGCGGAAAATCGCACTCGACGCTTCCCTCGCGTCTCGAAGCGCTTGGAATCGCAACGGAGTTCATGCCAGGCGTACTGCTTTCGAAGATGATTGAGGGCGGCTTGCGCTACGGGCTCGGCTCAACGCTTGCCATGCGGCGCGAAGCGCTGGAGAAGGCCGGTGGCTGGCTATCGATCGTGGACTGCCTGGCCGACGACTACGAGCTGGGCGCGCGCATTCGCGAGGCCGGCTATCGCGTCGAAGTAAGCGCCGAGGTGGTGGAGACCGCTGTGCCCGCATACAACTGGCGCGGATACTTCGATCATCAGCTGCGCTGGCTGCGGACGGTGCGCTGCTCGCGGCCGGCCGGCTATGCGGGACTGATCTTCACGCACGGCCTCGGCTGGGCGCTTGTGAACGTGCTGGCGAGCGGAGTAAGCCCGGTGAGCCTCTGGCTATTGGCCCTGAGCTTTTTCCTGCGCCTGGCGCAGGCCATGACGGTTGGCGCCGGGGTGCTCGGGGATCACGATGTGCTCCCCAATCTGTGGCTGCTGCCGTTGCGCGATGTCATCGCGATGGCCTTGTGGGCCTGGGGATTCGCCGGCACCACAATCGTCTGGCGCGGCGAGCGATTCGCACTCAGGGATGGAAAGCTTGCCAAGGTCTAATCCGCTCTAATCTGCCGCGGCGACGGAGTCGGCTTGCTCGCCGGCGCGCATGGCCTCTGTATCAATGGTGAGGCACGCGCCGAGCTCGTTGAAATCCATGTCCCAGCGTGGACGATCTTCGTCCGCCAGCGCGGTGAGCGCGTAGCTCGAGGTGCGAAAAATCTCGTACCAGATGTTCTGCGCCTGCCAGAGATTCAAGTCGAAGGGCAGCTCGGTGAGTGTGTGCGCCAGCACCAGGGCGCGGTCGAGCAGTTCCAGAGAGCCCGAGGACATTTGCAAATCGACCATGGCGCGCTTCATGCGCTGGTCGGCGATGTAGGAGAGCGTGGCGGTCTCCAGCGGAACCTGGTCGGCTTGGGCAAGCGAGAGGAAAGAACGAAACTGCGCGGCGTCGATGGGGTCGCCCTCCAGCGTGCGGCGCAGGCCGGCGTTGATGGCGAAGCCGGCGGCAAGAGCCAGCGCGGAAGGCTTGGGCAGGCCTGCCTGCGACAGATGATGCAGCAGGCTGGCGTGATCCTGGTAAATGGTGGTGAGCGAGGTTTCGATGTCCGACAGCGTGGAGTTGAGAATTAGCCCGACGATGCGGCGCTGCTCGTCGCTGAACAGCGAAGTGAGGGAATAATTGGCGTGCCCATAGAACCGATCGATCAGCCGAATCACTTCAGGAAAATCGGCGCGCTGCACGCGGCCGGCGGCCTCGGCAGAGAAGGCCTCAAACGCTCCCGCGCCCGAGTCTTCGTAGGGTTTCACGGCGGCAGTGATGTTCTGGTCGCCAAAGTGGAGAACCGCGAACGAGAAGCTCTGCGCCTGGCCGGTGATGGCGCTTGCGACATGCGCGCGGCCCACCGACAGCCGGGCGCGGCCGGAAGTGAAAATCTCGTTGGAGATGCGGCGGATGCGAAAGCAGAAGAGCTCCGTTTCATCGGCAAACGACGAGAATACCGAGCTGATGGCGTAGTGCGCCGCCACCTGTTCGAGGTTTAGCTCCATGGTGTCGACGCACTTCCTGTAGATGCGCGCGCCGTCGCCGGCCTCGGGTTTGTTGGAGCGGGCTTCGCCGAGCCGGACGAGAAACGCGGGCTCGAGCGCGGCAGCTCGTTCGCCAAAGACGTGTTGCGCAAGCTGCAGCACGCGCGCCGCGTATGCAATGATCTGCACGGTCTCGATTCCCGCGATGTCATCGAAGAACCATCCGCAACTGGTGAACATAAGCTGGGCGTAGCGCTGCATCTCCATCAGCTCGAGGGCGCGGACGCGTTCCGATTCCGAGAGAGAGTGCGCCTGGTGCGCGGCAAAGAAGCGGTCCGCCGACTCGGTGCCGCGGTCGAGCACGACGTGAATGTACGCGTCGCGCGCGGCCCACACGTCTTTGAAGAGCTTTCCGCCCTCGCGCTCGGTGAGCGGGACCAGCGCATCGCGCAATTCATCGAGTGCCTGGCGAAGCGGCGCGCGCCACTCCTGGTTCCACCCTGGCTTGCCGCCATTACACCCGCAATTCGACCGCCAGCGCTCGATGCCATGCACGCAGCTCCACGAAGTGCCGTCGACAATCTCGCACTCGAACTCGGGCGGAAACTGCGCAAGGAAGCTGGCGTAGTTCGTCAGCTTGACCGTCTTGTCCTGTTCGAGCAGGCGCAGCGCGTAGGCCAGCCCCATCTCGCCGTACTTGTGATGATGGCCGTAAGACTCGCCGTCGGTGGCCACGTGGACCAGTTGCGGCCGAGACGAATCAATGAAACCCGCTTTGAGGCGCGCGACATAGTTGTCGCCGGAATCGAGAAGCCCTTCAAAGGCAATCGCCCGCGAATTCGGGCCGTCGTAGAAGAAGACGGCGATCGATGCGCCCGACGCAAAGCGCAGCAGGTAGGGGCGCGTGGTGTCGACGGTTGCATCCGGCGTGCCGGCCCATTCCGCTTCGCCTTTCAGGGGCCGGACGCGCTTCGACTGGTGAGGCGCGAGCACGGTGAATTTGATGCCGTTGGTGGCCAGCGCTTCCAGAGTTGCCGTGTCGGCCGCCGTCTCAGGCAGCCACATGCCCTCGGGCGGTGCGCCAAAGGCATTTTGGTAGTCGGCAATGCCCCAGCGAATCTGTGTATTCCGATCGCGCGCGCTCGCCAGCGGCAGAATCATGTGATTGTAGGCCTGCGCCAGGGCCGAGCTGTGGCCGTGATATCGCTGCCGGCTGCGGCTCTCGCCGTCGAGGATCATGCGGTAGGTGCGCGGGGCATTCTCCTTGAGCCAGCTCAGAAGCGTCGGCCCGAAGTTGAAGCTCATGCGCGCGTAATTGTTCACAATGCGCGTGATCTGGTTTCTGGCGTTCACCACGCGCGCCGCGCCGTTGGGTGCATAGCACTCGGAGCAGATGCGCTCGTTCCAGTCGTGGTAGGGAGCAGCGGAGTCCTGGGTCTCCACCGTCTCCAGCCAGGGATTCTCGCGTGGAGGCTGGTAAAAATGACCATGAATGCAAACAAATCGCTTCCCGGGCGGCATGAATGATCCGATGCGTTGCGAGCGCTCTCTGGCGCCCGCTTAAGCTATTTTACGTCTACAGCGGTTCCGGAAATGCCTTGCTCCGGCTCCGCTCGCGCCCAGCGCCATATTCGCCGGCAGAATGCCATCCTCCACTGGACCGGACGGGGCATGTGAATTCCGGGTCCGCTTCATCGCGCTCCCGCTAGCGGGCCGAGCGTCCGCCGGGCGCATCCTTCTTTGCCAGATCGCAGGCGCGCCAAAGGTACCAGCTCGCCACGGAGCGATAGGGCGCCCACCGCTGGCCGCGGCGAAAGACAACCTCGGGCTTGGGAAGATCGGCCGCTTCAAGCGGGCGCAATTTGGGGACGCGCTGAAAAGTGAGCGCGAAGCCTTTGCGCACGCCGTAGTCGGTCACCGGCAGCACATCCGGCCGCCCAAGGCGGAAGATGAGCAGCATCTCGACAGTCCACGAGCCGATGCCGCGCACCTCCGTGAGACGCTCAACGATATCGGCGTCAGACATTTTGAGAATCGCCGCGTGCGAGGGCACGGTGCCATCGACCGTGCGCGCAGCCAGGTCGCGCAGCGCCTTGATCTTGTTGCCGGAGACGCCGGCCGCTCGCAGCGGCTCATCGGGAGTCCTGAGCAGGAGCTCCGGCGCCGGGTCTCCGCCAAAATACTCCCGCACCCTGCGATGGATGGTAGCCGCAGCTTTGCCGTGCAATTGCTGGTAGAGAATCGATTCGAGCAGCGACTCGAAGGGCGATGGCGAGTGATCGAGCCGCAGTGTGAACGGCCCGGCGCGGTCGATCAGCAAGGCGAGTTTCGGGTCGTTCGACCGCAGGTGCTTCACCGCCGCTTCGGGTTCGAAGGGAAGCTTGCGGCGGCGGCCATCGTGAATCATGGATGGAGTGTAGCGCACGGGGCGGCCGCGCGAGACGCCTGCCTGCGGTTGGGCGCGCCCGACTGTGAACCTGCCAAAGTCGGCAGATTTCGATTGGGATTGTGCTTGCGCGGTGGTAGCTTGGATGCGTTCCCTCGAGGAGGTCACGTGGGCCTTCGCTTCACTACGCTCGCGTTTTCTGTCCGGAAGCATTTACCCGCCGTGGTTTTTGCCTGCGTATGCGCGTTGCTCCCGGCGCCCGGCGCAGGCGCGCAGGTCTTCGACGCGGCCGCGCTCGGCGATGCCCGGATCGATCTTGGCTCCGGCTGGCTGGCTCACGCCGGAGACGATCCGGCTTACGCGCAACCGGATTTCGACGATTCGCACTGGACGCAGTTCAACGCCGCGACCGGCTCATTGCGCAATCTGTTTCCTAACTCCCAGCCTCCCGTCGTGTGGTATCGCCTGCACCTGAAGCTCCGCCCCGGCCAGCGGAATCTCGCGCTGTACGAGTACATGATGTCTTCGGCATTTGTCGTCTACACCGACGGAATTCCGCTGATCCAGGCCGGAAAGGTGACGCCATTTGTTCCCTACGAAACCCATGCGCGGCTTGTGGCTGAGATCCCCGCCAATCAGCTTGCCGCAAGCTCGATGGTTATTGCGGTGCGTGTTCGTCTCAGCTCTGTCGACTGGGCCAGCGTGTATGCTGGCGGCCTCCACGACTGGAAGCTGTCTCTCGGCGCGGGATGGAGCTTGCAGGAAAATGCGTGGCTAGAAATCATCGGTGAAAAAGCCGTCGGATGGCTGGAAGACTGCATCTTCCTGTGCCTGGTGTTGGGGGCTCTGCTGCTCTATTCCGCGCAGCGAGAACGTACGGAATATCTTTGGCTCGCTCTGTATGGATTGGCGGCCCTCGTTCCAGTTCCGCTCTCCATTTACTCTCTGTTCCACCCCTTCCCTGCCTATTGGCACTTGATCGATGTTTTGTGCAACCTGGTCGCTCCCTACCTCATCGCCCGGATGTACCTGGCATTTGTGGATTGGATTCCCGGCTGGCGCTTGAATGTTTATCTCGTGATTGCCTGCATAGCCAACGCTTTAGAGGGATTCAATTATTTCGAGGGCTCGGTAACCGCAGCCACCTATACCTTGCTTTATGTTCCTTACCTCCTGCTGGAGTCGGTGGTCCTGCCCGTCATTCTGATCAGGCAGTTCCGCCGCGGAAATCGCGACGGTGGCATTCTGCTCCTCCCTTTGCTGCTGTACAGCCTCGTCGACTACGCCGGCCTGGCAGGGCTGGCGCTCTCTCAAATCTCGGCCTACCGCAATCCGGCGTTAAGTCTTTTGAATCTCGTTTGGCGCATTCACGTTGGGCCGTTCTTCATTAGTTTTTTCAGCATAGCCAACATTCTGGCGGATATCTCTCTGGCTCTCATCATCCTTTTGCGCACCAATCGCGTCAGCCGCCAGCAGGCGCAGCTTGAGTCGGAAGTAGCACATGCGCGAGCCGTGCAGCAGGTGATGTTGCCGGAGCATGTGGAGGGCATCCGGGGGTTCGAGATCGAAAGTGTCTATGAGCCCGCGCAGGAAGTGGGCGGGGATTTCTTCCAGGCGCTGCCTGCCGGCGACGGCGGATTGTTGATTGTGGTGGGCGATGTAGCCGGAAAAGGCTTGCCCGCAGCCATGCTGGTCGCGATGCTGGTGGGCGCCATCCGCACCACAGCGGCATACAGTCACGACCCGGTGGAAATGCTCGGGCAATTGAACGAGCGACTGATCGGCCGCACCGGTGGTGGATTTTCGACCGCCCTCGCCGCGCACATTGCCGCGGACGGCACGCTCACAATGGCCAATGCGGGCCACCCCGCGCCGTATCTCGACGGGCGGGAGATCGAGATGCCGGGCGCACTGCCCCTCGGTATCGACAGAGATGCCCGCTATGAGACCGTCCAGCTGCGCCTGACGCCGGATAGCCGCCTGACGTTCTACTCCGACGGCGTAATCGAGGCCAAGAATGCGCTAGGTGAGCTGTTTGGCTTCGATCGCAGCAAAGCCTTCTCGACCCGGCCGGCTGCCGACATTGCCGCGGCAGCCAAGCAGTTCGGCCAGTTGGACGACATCACCGTGGTCGCGATTCTGCGCACGGCCGCCATCGCGTTGCCGTAATCAAAGGGCTGCTTTCGGTTGCGGCCATCGTGAATCATGGATGGTGTGCATCGCAGCCGCGCCGGACAACGATAGCCCGCCCGCTTTACCATCAAGAGCGTAGATACTTGATTGCAGGAGCTCCACCATGAAAATGCGGCCGGGAGAGCAAACCGGTTTTCTGTTGTGCGGGAAGGAATGGACCGACGGAGAATCGCTGGAGGTGCGCTCGCCCTGGGATCAGGGACTGGTGGGCCGCGTAACCGTGGCCACCCGTGGGGACGCGCGCCAGGCCCTGAATCATGCTGTAGCAAGCCAGCGCCGCACGCGCGCTCTGCCGCGCTGGAAGCGCCGCGAGATCCTCGAAGACGTAGCTGCCGCTCTCATTGAGCAGAAGGAGCGCTTTGCGCAGTTGATTGTCGCCGAGGCGGGCAAGCCCCTGCGCATGGCGCGCATGGAGGTCGATCGCGCCGTGCTCACCTTCAAGACGGCTGCCGAAGAAGCCGTGCGGCTGGGCGGGGAGAGCATTCCACTGGATTTGACCGAAGGCAATGAGGGGCGTTGGGGACTGGTGCAGCGGTTCGGCGTCGGGCCGGTCCTGGCGATTACGCCGTTTAACTTCCCGCTGAACCTGGTGGCGCACAAAGTTGCTCCAGCCATTGCCGCCGGCTGCCCCGTCATGGTGAAGCCCGCCCCGCAAACGCCGTTTACAGCCCTGGCGCTGGGCGAGGTGATCCTGAAGGCCGGCTGGCCCGAGGAGGCGCTTGCCGTGCTCACGCTGGCAGATGCCGACACCGCCTGGCTGGCGGAAAAGGAAGATCGCATCAAGCTGGTCAGCTTCACCGGCTCAGCCAAAGTGGGATGGGAGCTGAAAGCGCACTCCGGGCGCAAGCGCGTGCTGCTCGAGCTGGGGGGAAACGCAGCGCTCGTGGTGCACAGCGATTGGAAGAACCTCGACGATGCGGCGTCGCGCACCGCCCACGCGGCTTTCGGTTTTGCGGGCCAGTCGTGCATCAGCGTGCAGCGCGTGTTTGTCGAGCGCAGCATCTTTCAAAGCTTCATTTGGAAAGTGGTGGAAGTTGCCGAGAAGATGACCATTGGGGACCCGTCAAATGAGGCCACGGAAGTGGGGCCGATGATCCGCCTGAGCGAAGCCGAGCGCGTGGAAGCGTGGGTAAATGAAGCTGTCGAGGGGGGCGCCAAGCTTGTGGCCGGCGGCGAGCGCAAGGGATCCGTGATCACGCCCGTGATTCTGACCGCGACCAGGACGGGCACCAGGATTCGCGATGAAGAGATCTTCGGGCCGGTGCTGCTGATCGAGCCGTACGACGACTTTGAGGAGGCGCTGGCCGAGGTGAATCACTCGAAGTATGGACTGCAGGCAGGGCTGCTCACGCGCGACTCCGGCCGCATCCTCACCGCCTATCGCGAGCTGGAAGTGGGCGCCCTGGTCGTGGGTGACACACCTAACTGGCGCCTCGATCCGATGCCCTACGGGGGTGTAAAGGATTCAGGCCTGGGCCGCGAGGGCATCCGATGGGCCATTGAAGAGATGACCGAGCCGCGCATGCTGGTGATGGCGTCATTGGGCTGACGCGCCAGCTCGCCCATCCAATTTGTGCTGTATCGGCCCGAACGCCCAGGGGAGATCGGACTAACCCTTTTTCCTGGCCTTGGCGCGCACTGCGGCCCAGCGCCTGCGCTGCGCATCGGCAATCCGTTTACGCGCGTCGGCACTTAGAAAACGCTTCTTCCTGGGTTTGGCTTTGGCAGACGCTTTCAATGCTTTGCGTCCAGATGTCGTGGCTGCGGCGCCGAGGTTGGCAAGCAACGCGCGCGCCTGCTTCAGCCTTGCAATTTCGGAGTCTATTTGGTCAAGAATATTCTCAATCGCCATGCTGAAAGAATAACTCAGGAAATTCGTCTGCGCATAGCTTCACGCAGGAGATTTTTCCTCACTTAGGGGGACTTTTTCGATCGATCGAAGAATTCCTGAACTGAGTTACAACCACAAATGGCTTATAAATCCCCAACGCCCGCAGTTGCCGAAGGCCGGCAACGGAGTCAAGTTGTGCCAGCCATCCGATCGAAGATTGCGCTTAAGTGCCATGCCGCCGGAGATGCGCGTGAAGATAGTGCGGCAAAGACAGGTTACAACCGGTCTCATCAATAGTCGTTCGCGCACAGCGGGCGAGCATTAGACACTGCAAGAATCCGGATCCCACGATCCTGGCGAGCCGACAAACATGGTTTATCAGACCGGATCAGAAGCCGGTCCGCCGAAGTTACTTTCCCTCGCCCGGATATCAATACAGAAACAACCGACTTAGGTTCCCAGATACATCACGTGCACATAGGTGCCGAGGCGCACATTATAGGCAAGGTACCAACCGATGTGGTCCGGATCCGCATAGATGACGATTTCATCAGAGTCCCAGAGCCAATCGGTGCAGTAGGCCAGATCGGCCGGAGCGACCGACCAGAACCAACCGTTAAACCAGAATCTGCTCGGCCCGCCGCCGGCAATCCGCCACACGTGGCTGGGTCCAAAGCCGCCGGTGAACTGGCCGTATTGCCAGGGATGATCGAGATGGTAGTTTGGATCGTTGGGTCCGGTGTTATGCCCCACCCACTTTTTTCCTTCCACATGTGGAGCGCTCGGCTTGCTGGGCTGTCCGGCAGGAGGGCTCGCCGGAGTCTGAGGCTTGCCGTGATACGCCGTCGGCCCGTGCGCCGGCGGAGCCTGGTGGGTGGCCGGTTTCTGCTGCGCAACCGCCGGCACCGCGAAAACGAACAACGCTGCGAACGCAATCTGAATAGACTTCATCGATTCCCTCCTGATGACCGATTGAGGAAGAAAGCCGCTCAGAACAGGCATTCTTCGATGGCCATCAACAACGCCTTGGTCGCACACCGGCATTCTTGCACATGGCGGCGCCGCCAGGCACTTAAAATCTGAGAGCCGGCAACCGGGGCCGAGCGCAGCTTTGTAAATGCGGGAAATCTGGGCCGCAGGTCCTGGTGGCTTACGCAGTAACTGCCACCGGTGACCGCCGCCATGCGTATAGCGGGAACTGGTTGGCTAACTCGGCAACCGCGCCGCGAATCCGCGCTAACGCCGCGTCGTCGTTGCGCTCGTCGAGTGCTTTGGCAATCCATGCGGCAATCGTGCGCATCTCCGGCTCTTTCATGCCGCGCGTGGTAAGCGCCGGCGTGCCCACCCGTATGCCCGATGGTTTGAGCGGCGGATTCGTGTCCCATGGGATGGAGTTCTTATTGACCGTGATGCCGGCCTTGCCCAGCGCCAGCTCGGCCTCGGACCCCAGGATGCCTTTTTCGAAGACATCGACAAGCAGCAGGTGATTGTCGGTTCCACCGGAAACCAAGCGAAAGCCAGCCGCACTTAGCGCTTCACCGAGAACCCTCGCGTTGGAGACGATCTGGGCCGCGTAATCGCGAAAATCGGGGCGCAATGCCTCTGCGAATGCGACCGCCTTGGCAGCCACGATGTGCATCAGAGGTCCGCCTTGCTGGCCGGGAAACACTGCTTTGTCAACCGCCGCGGCCAGCTCCTGCGTGCAAATGATGAGGCCGGCGCGCGGGCCGCGCAGCGTTTTGTGCGTTGTTGTCGTGGTGATCTGCGCGTGAGGAACGGGCGAAGGGTGCACGCCGCCCGCAACCAGTCCGGCGATGTGCGCCATGTCGAAGATGTAAATCGCGCCCACTTTGTCGGCGATCTGCCGCATGCGCGCAAAGTCCCAAAGGCGCGGATAGGCGCTGGCGCCGCCGATGATGACCTTCGGCTTTTCCTGGACCGCGACAGCTTCCATCTCGTCGTAGTCGATGGTCTCGGTGTCGCGGCGGACATGATAAAAAGTCGTTCGATAAAGTTTGCCCGCGAAGCTGAGCCGATGTCCGTGCGTCAGATGGCCACCGTGCGAGAGATCGAGTCCGAGAATCGTGTCGCCCGGCTGCAAAACGGCCGCGTAGGCCGAGGCGTTGGCCTGGGATCCGGAGTGCGGCTGCACATTGATGTGCTCGCCGCCGAAGAGCTGCCGCGCGCGATCGCGGGCCAGGTTCTCGACGATGTCGGCGTACTCGCAGCCGCCGTAGTAGCGGCGCCCAGGATAGCCTTCTGCGTATTTATTGGTGAAGACCGAGCCGGCCGCCTCTAATACGGCTTCCGACACAAAGTTTTCGCTCGCTATCATCTCCAGCCCCTCGTGCTGGCGAAGAGTTTCCTGGTCGAGGGCGGCGGCGACCTCGGGGTCGACCTGGGCGAGGGTCAGTGACATGGGGTCCGTCATACTTCAAATTTTAGCTTGTTCTCCCTTTTGAGAATAGGCCGATCGCCCCATCCGGAAGTGCAAATCCCGTACACTGGATTCGGCGCGAACTTTCATCGCCGATCGAGGATCCCGTGAAATCCCCAGGCAGGCAAGTCGCCGGCGTCCAGCTCATTTGGGCCGCATTCACTTTGATCTCGGCTTTTGCACTGGCGTCGCAGTCCATGGCGGCTCAGGCGCCGAGCGCCTCACCGGCCCCGTCGGCGAGTCCGGCGCCGGCAGAGTCGTTGAACATCGACGCCGGCCTGCTGGCCAAGGCCAACGCCGGTGATGCGGCCGCGCAGGTAGAAGTGGGCGAGCAGTATGCGAAGGCCGCGGCCGGCGAGCACTACCGCAGCGTGGCCGCGCAGGAATACCAGCAGGCAGCCGTGTGGTACCTGAAGGCCGCCAATCAGAAATCTATCGATGGCGAGCTCCACCTCGCCGCTCTCTACCGCGATGGCGGCAACGGCTTTCCGCGCGACATGGAGCAGGCTTCGGCGTGGTATCTGAAGGCCGCGGATCAGGGTGACACCTTCGCGCAGGGAACGCTCGCAGTCCTCTACTCAATGGGCCAGGGCGTGCCTCACGACGACGCAGAAGCCTACTTTTGGTTCGACATTGCCGCTTCAGTCAAAGGGCCCGATCAGGAGAAGTATGCCGCCAACCGGCAGATGATCGGCGAGCGGATCACCGCCGATGAACTGGCCGATGTCGAGGATCGCGTGGCGGCGTGGAAGGCCGCGCATCCGCGGTCGGCTTCCTCCAGGTAAAGAAGCGGCTCTTGAACACGTTGACGCGACGAAAGTTGCAGAGCGGCCGGAGAATCTTCGCTCGAAAGCCGCGCATGACGTTCGAGCCCGCACTTTGGTTGCAGAAAATCCGGAAAAATCACAACTAGTTTTTCCAACCTGTGTCTGGTGGTCACATGGGCCGGTAATTCAAAATCAAAGGCCCGTGGAGGAACCACATGAAGCGCTCACTCTTTACGCTTGCCGTGGCCGCCCTGATCGCCTCGGGTTCGGCCTTTGCCCAGCAGGGCCCATCACCGACGCAGAGCGCGCCCAATCAGCCTGCGCCCACTGTCAACGATCGCCGCCAGGATCAGCAGGATCGCATTGCCAACGGAGTTGATTCCGGCCAGCTCACCGCCGGCGAAACAAAGAATCTGGAATCGCGCGAAGCCAATTTGAACCGCGAAGTCCGCGACGATCGTTCCGCCGACGGCGGAAAACTCACCTCAGCGGAACGGCAGCAGATCAACCACCAGCAGAACAATCTGAGCCGCTCGATCTACCAGGACAAGCACAATGCCGACGTGGCGCACTACGGCGACAACGAGGTTGGCCAGCGCCGCGAGAACCAACAGGATCGCATTGCCAATGGCATTCGCAACGGCTCCATGACCGCCGGTGAGGCTGCCCGCACCGAAAACCGCGAGCAGGGAATCAATGAGCAGATTCACGCTGACCGCTCGGCAAATGGCGGAAAGCTGACGGCGCAGGAACACGCTCAGATCAATCGCGAACAGAATGGCGCCAGCCGCCAGATCTATCGCCAGAAGCACAACGGAAAATAGCCCGGCACACGAACTGACTCGGCCTCTGTCCGAAACATTCCGCGGGATGCGACCCGGTATGCTTAATAGATGACCGGCGCGCGCATCCCGCGGTTTGTATCGTTCCTGGTTTTGGCGGCGATTTGCGCGCGACCAAAAGGAGCGCTGACGCAATCTTCCGGCAACGAAGTAACACTCACTCCGGCTGCGGTCGTGGCGGGATCGCCCGAGTTGATCCGTGTCGACTTGCCGGCCAGCGAAACATTGGACGGCGAATGGCTCGGCCGTAAGCTCCAGTTTTTTCGCGGGCGCGACGCGGACGCATGGTATGCGCTGGCTGGAGTCGATGTTCAGGGAGCCGTGGGCTCCTCCATGCTGCAGATCTCGGCGCGAACGGCCGGGGGCACAATCGTCGATCGAATCCGCATCATCGAGGTTCTTCCCGCGCACTACCGGACGAGCGCTTTGACAGTTGCGCCGAAGTTTGTTGCGCCCGGGCCTGAAGAAATGACGCGAATCGAGACCGAAATCGAGCTGAAAAAGAGAATCTTTGCGTCGAGCGCGCCCGCGCCGCTATGGTCCGGCAATTTCGTCGCGCCTGTTCATGCAGCGCCGACTGACAGCTTCGGCACGCGCCGCACATTCAACGGAAAGCTGGCCAGCATTCATGAAGGGATGGACTTTCATGCCGCGACGGGAACGCCGGTTCACGCCGCCAACGGCGGCATCGTGGTGCTGGCGCGGCCGCTCTTTTATGAGGGCAACTGCGTGGTCATCGATCACGGCCTTGGCCTCTTCACCGTGTCAATGCACCTGAGCCGCATCGACGTGCACGAAGGCGATCACGTCACGACCGGCCAGCTCCTCGGCCTGAGCGGAGCCACGGGCCGCGTCACCGGCCCGCACCTGCACTGGGCCGTGCGTTGGCAGAACGCATATCTCGATCCCGCAAAGATGCTGCGCATGGATCTGAGCAAGGTGCATTAGCGAGAAACGGCTTGTTCTTCGGCATCGGGCGATGGCCGTGGCGCGGCGTCGAGATTCGCCGCTTTTTCGTTCCGCAGCGCCTTGTACGCGCGGTGAACAAACCACCCCAGGTGCCATCCGTCGATGTATTTGAACGGCGTTTCGCCGGTCGTGTAGTGGCCGCACGGCAGTACTCGCACCTGGTAGTTGAGAGTGGTTTGCCGCGCCGCCTCAACCACCTTGAGCGAATACTCGCGCGGAAACGTGAGGTCGTAGTCGGCGTAAACAAAGAGCACGCGCTTCTCAGGGCCGCCCGCTTCGTCGCTCACGTAGCGCGCGTAGTAGCTGACCGGGCTGATAGCCGCCCACAGCGCGCGCAGCCGGTCCTGCGTCAGGCCCGCGGCTTCCACTCCCGCGCGGATGTGGCGCGTGCTTTGCCCGGCCCAAACCACATCCCCGAACGCCGTCGACGCGTGGTTGAACGCATTCACCCTCAGCCGCCGGTCGTGCGCGCTGGCCAGGAACGCGTAGCAGGACCCGAGGCTTGTACCCAGTACGCCGAACTGCTCATAGCCCTGCTCCTCGAGCCAGTCGAGGCAGCAGCGAATGTCGACCACCGCCTGGCGCGCGGCCGACAGCGTGCGGCCGATGTTGGCGCTCACCGCGTAATCGGATCGCTCCAGCTCCGCGGGCCGGCGAATATCGTGGTACGGCTTCGAAAGACGCAGCGCCGAAACGCCCATGCGATTGAAAAGCCTGCACAGCGAGTTGTGGCTGAACCCGTCGGCGTTCCATTGCGGCAGCACCACGATGGCCTGTTTGGGCCGCGCCGGATCTTTGTGCGCGGGTGCCGGAAACCAGCGTGCATTCACCAGATCGTTTTCCGGGTAGGGCGTGGCTTCAGGCGAAGTGAAGCGCAGAAACTGCGCTTTCGGCCGCAATCCGTCTGCGGCCTGGCGCTTCAGCTCCGCGTCTTTGGCCAGCGTCTGAGGGCGCACATTGGTGGGGAACAATTCAGGATGGCGCTCCTCGAGGCGGAAGTCCTTCGGGCGCTCGTAGCCAAAAAAGACGCCGCTGTGCCGGATGAGAAGCTGGTTGATGCCGAGCATGGCGGCTTCAGCAGCCGCGGGATCGCGAACGATATCGGGCTCGGGCACCGCCGCGCCAAACCCGTGCGTCTCGAGGAATGGAGCGACCCACTCGAAGCCCCACTCCAGTGGGCGCACCACGCGATTCTCGTCGCGCGTGCTGAGCCGCGTTTCCCACGCGTACATCCTGCGTGCGTACCAGCCAGTGAGCATGAGTCTGCCTCGATTTTATCAGCGTGAACAGGCAAAGATGAATTGAAGCGAAAGGAGGCGGCGCGAGAAATCGGCGATCACGCCTCACCGCATTGAGCTAAGCGCCCGCCTTGCGCGCGGCGCGCTTGAGCGCAAAATACTCGGCCGCAAACCAACCCATACTGAGCAGCAGAATGACGGTAATGATGGCTTGCGAAATGGCGCAATACAGGCACCAGACCCCGAGTCCGTATTGCTCGATCATGGAAAGACGAAAGGCGAAGAGAAACCCCAGGAAAGCGCCGACAAAAGTGGCGAAGCGCCGGCGCGCGAGACTCAGGCAGCCAAGCACCAGGTATCCAGCGATGCCAATGGCGGCTACCGGAACTTTGGCGACGACAGAAAACGAGCTGTGGTTCACGATTCCGCAATCCCAGCGCTCGTTAATGTCGCACGGCGCGGTGCCGGTGGAGTAGTGGAGGCGGAGCGCAAGCGCGGAGATAACCATGCCTGCGACGGCGAGAATCAGAATGAAATATCGCATAGCAAATGGGGAATGCTTCAGCCGTGCATCCCTTCGATTCTAGCTGACGGACCGGGGACTCCGTGGGCCGGGTGCAATCATCGGCACACGCGGTACGATGAAGCCATGAATCAGGCTGAAGGCACGGGCGTGCGCGGCGACGAGGACCTGGCCCGGGAAGGCGCGACGCGAGCCGCCTTCTTCGGCGGAAGCTTCGACCCGCCGCATCTCGGCCATCTGGCCGTGGCGCGCGCAGCGCGCGATGCCTTCCACCTGAATACGGTCTTGTTTGCGCCGGTGGGCGCCCAGCCGCTCAAGCCAGAGGGATCGGCCGCGAGCTTTGACGACCGGCTGGCCATGACGCGCCTGGCCATCGAAGGCGAGCCTGGGTTCGCAGTCTCGCTCGCCGACGCGCCGAAGCAGCGCTCCGGCGGCGGTCCGGAGCTGAATTACACGCTCGAAACGCTCGAGGGTTTGCGCGCTGCATTCAAACCGGACTTGGCGCTCTATTGCCTGATGGGGGCTGACTCGTTTTGGTCCCTGCGTCACTGGCATCGCGCCGCCGAGATTCCTTACGCGGCTACCCTGATCGTGGCCTCGCGGCCCGGTCAGCCACTCGACGGGTTGAGGGCGGCACTCCCTCAGGACCTTACGCTTGAGCCCTCCGCAGGCGCCGATCGCACTGCATCCGGAATCGAGGTGCGCGCCTTCGCACTTGTAAACTCAGCCGGGAAACGCGCACCCTTTTACGTGCTTCCCGGGCTTGATGTAGAGATCAGCGCGTCGGAGATTCGCGAATCGGTACGGAGGGCCCACCTCGCCGGGCCCGCAGATGCGCAGCCCTGTTCCGAGTCCGTCCAGACGATGCTTCCACTCGCCGTCTCCGAGTACATTCGCGCCCACGGGCTTTACCGATGAGCTTTCCTTCCTTGCCCCTTGTCTCTGTGATTCATGTCCCGGATCCTGACCCCAGTTCCCTTGCCCCTGCTACCATGGCCTTGGGAGTTGCCCGCTAAAGAATGACTACATCGCCGGCGCAGAAACAGACGCGCATCATGGTGCAAGCCGCAGCCGCGGTTTGTGAAGAGAAGAAGGGCCAGCATACACGTATTCTCGAGCTCGACCCGGTCGACTCCGGCCTCTCGGACTTTTTCCTTGTGACTTCCGCCACCAATGAGCGGCAGGCCATCGCCATCGCCGATGAAATCGAGCTGCGCCTCAAGCACAACTTCGGCGCCCTGCCCAACTCCGTCGAGGGCCGCCGCAACGGCGAGTGGATTCTGCTCGACTATGTGGACTTCGTGATCCATGTGTTCCTCGCCGAGCGGCGCGCTTTTTACGACATTGAGCGGTTGCGCAAGTCGGCGCGGCCCTTGACGCCCGCCGAGTTCGACGCCGAGCTGACGTCTGCGCTCAAGGAAAAGACGCGTGCAGCGCGCGGCAAGGCAGTTCCGGCCAAAGCGCGGGCCGGGAAACTCGCTGCGCGGAGCACTCCAACGAAGTCGACGAAGATCGCAAAGGCCAAGCCTGCCGCGAGGAAAACAACCGCGGTCAAGAAGCATGTGCGGAAAAAGAAGGCAATGCGGGGACCGCGAAGAAAGAAGAAATAGGCGCGAGGGCGCTGTGAGCAAAAGAAAGGGACCGCCGGAGCGGTCCCTTTTCTCGTTCAGGGTTAACTCTTTAGAACTCCATGCGCAGCGAGAGTTGCAGCACGCGCGCGCCCTGGTTCTCGTTTCCGGACGGGATCACAGGGAAGTTGATTTCGCCAAAGCCCGGCCCTTGCTGGTAGTCCGTCTGATCGTAGCCGTTGAAGACATTCTCCGCCGGGTTTTGGAAGTTCGGGTGGTTGAACGCGTTGAAGGCGTCGGCACGGAACTTCATGCTGACCCGCTCCGCGGTGATGGGAAAGTTCTTGCCAAGTCCGAGGTCCGTATTGAAGAAGCCCGGCCCTCGGAAGCCGTTGCGAGGTCCGATCTGGAATGCAACCGGGCCTTCAAACTGCTCGCTGGCCAGAAGCGGGTTGGCAAAGTCGTAGATTCCGCCGCTGGCCGGCTTGGTGAGATGCGGGGTGGCTGCGGCGCGATCCGTGCCAATGAAGATCGGAGGAGCGTCGTTGGAATAGCTCGCGACAAAGGCGTTGGAGGAGCCAGACCACGGATAGCCGGTGTGCCATTCCAGAAGACCGCTGAGGTCCCAGCCGCCGATAATTTCGTCGGCCCAGTGAGGCTCGCCGCCGAGGAACATCCTGCCCTTGCCGAACGGCAACTGGTAGTCGGCATCCGAGGTGATGTAGTGGCGGATATCGAAGTCGGAGCTGGAGCGGCATTCGCGCGGATGGATCGCGTCGCAAACCAGGCCGATGCCGCCAATGCCCGTGTCGCCCTCGGAGTTGGCGAAGAAGGATGTGTTGTCGATGGAGTGCGACCAGGTGTAGTTGAAGTCGTAATGGATACCATGAGACATGTTCTTCTGCAGGGTAACCAGCAGTCCGTCGTAGTTGGAGAATCCTGCGCTGTCGTAGAACGAATTCTCCGAGAATTGAGCGGCGGAGCCGACGTTCGCCGGTATATAGCTGGAAATCGACTGCACGAAGTCGCCGAAATCGCCGTTGAACACATAGCCGCTGATTCCGGCGGCGATGTTTGCCGTGTTGGTCGAAAACGAGCCCGGGAAAGGCGTCGTCAGGACGTTTTCAAACCAGGGTTGCACCGTCATGCTCCCGGGGGCCACGCCTTGCCGCGTCTGGTTGATGATGGAAGCAAAGGCCGTGGACAGCTTCTCACCTGAAACCGGATCGGCGAAGTCAAGCACCTGGTTGGCATCCTCCTGCGCCAGGAGCTTGCGCGCAAACCGGCCCACGTAATTCACCTTCAGAACCATGTCCCACGGCATCTGGTGCTGCATGCCGAAGTTGACGACGATGTTGTATGGCGTTTGCAGAGTTGGATCGATCAGGGCGGAGTTGAATGCCAACCCGTTCTGCAGGCCGCATGGGGAGTAGTTATACCCCGCGCAGGCCACTGGACCCGAAAACGGCGCGTAGGGCGGAGTCGGCGTGGCGGGCGGCGTCAGGGTTACGGTCGAGATCTGATTGTTCGAGTCAAGCCGCGCGTTGGACTTGATGGAATCGTACGGATCGCCAGCAGTTCCATACGTGTTTCCTTTCGTCTGCTGGAAAAGGTACGAATACTGATCCTGAATGAACTGGATGGCGTTGATCACCGTCCGGTCGTAAATGATGCCGCCGCTGGCATTGAATACCATCTTCTTATCGAAGCCGGGATTCCACACAAAGCCAAGGTGCGGGGCGAAGTTTCTGTATTCAGGCAGGTAGAGCGGCGGCGCGTTGGGGCCATTGCCCTTTCCGCCGAGCACATATGAGATCAACGGCACGGAGCCCGGTCCCGATTCGCTCGCCGCGCTCTGCAGCACGCGCTGGCCGAAGTACTCGTTGAAGCTGAATGCCTCGGTAGTCTCGAGGCCGCGCGTCTCATAAGGTACTGAGAACCATTGGTAGGTGACGCCATAGGTCATCGTCAGGCTGGGAATCACCTTCCAAGAATCCATGAAGTAATACTGGGTCTGATAGTACTTGTAGAAACGCTGGTCGCCGGTGAGTTGCTTCAGCGCCTGGCCCTGCGCATTGTAGTTGTAGTCGCTTGACACACTCCCGATGCGGCCGAGCAGGAATGCAAAGGGCTCGTCCCACGTGAACTTATCGGCGAGATTGAGGTCAGACGGGCGCAGGCTGGGGTTGCCGGTTCCGCATTCTCCGCTGACCGGACCGCAAAGCGAAAAGGTCTGGCCGCCCAATCCGATCTCGGTGGTATTGAAGTCGGCCACATTGGTGCTGTGGGCGAGAATGTCCTTTATCACTCCGCCGAACTGTATCGTGTGCCTTCCGGTGGTCAGCGAGAAGTCGTCGCCGAGTTGCTCGATGGGGACGCGGCGCGCCTGGGTGTTCGGCCAGATATACGGATTGGAGAGCAAGGCCTGGTCAGCGCCGTCTCCGAATGTGAAGGCCGTGGTGCCGGTGGGGTTATAGCTGATCGGGAACCCCAGCTTCTGCACCACATCGCCGACAAAGAAACGGTTGGTTTTGTTGGTGCCGATCACCCAATTATGGCCGACGACAAATGCATACGAGCGATCGGTGGACGGAGCAGTCACCGGATCGCCCGGAAACTCGTTGGGGGCGTTGACCGCATCCTCGCGCGCGATGGTGAAGCGTGCGAACAGCTTCATGTTGTCGTTGATGGTGTAGTCGCCTCTGCCAACGTAGTTGGTCGCGTTGTCGTTGTCGGGCGCGTTAAAGGTGTATTCGAGCGAGTTCAGGCCGTCGCCGCCGGTGGTGTGGTTGGCAACGGGAAAACGGCTATCGATGAACTTCAGCCAGTTTTGATCCACGCCAATGTCGGCAGGGTCATAACTCTGAATGGTCCCCGTCCCGGTACCCATGTCGGTACAGCCACTGGCGAGCGCGCACACCGTCGAGATGCCGCCGTTTGCGCCCGTAGTGTTGTCGTACGTGATGATGCCCGCGCGCAGATTAGCGCTGGGGACGACGCGCTGCACAACCGAGCCTGCAACGATTCTGGAGTCGTTGAAGTCAAAGAAAAAGAACAGCTTGTTGCGCAACACGGGGCCGCCCAGGTTGCCGCCAAATTGGTTGTGAATCAAGTGCTGGCGGGGAACGATGGGTGTGGAGTTGTTGCTGAACCAGCTGTTGGCGACGAGTGAAGTATCGCGGTGATATTCGTTCAGGTTGCCATGGAACTGGTTGGTTCCGCTCTTGGTGACCAACTGGAACTGACCTCCACCGGCAGGTCCGGTGGATGCATCGCTGCCGGCAACGTCGCCCTTGAACTCTTCAACCGAGTCGACCGGGGCATGCCCGACCAGCGTACCCAACTGCGTGAATATCCCCGAGCCGGTGTTGTTCTGCGTCGCGCCGCCGGTTGCGAAGTCGTTCACGTCCAGGCCATCCAGAGTCACGTTGTTCTGATCCACGCGTGCTCCGGTCACGGATCCCGAATCGGTGGCTCCGGGCTGCATGGCGAAAAGCGCCAGCGGATCGTTCCTTTGCTGGACGGGAAGGTTGTTGAGCTGGTTTACGTCGAAGGTGTTTCCGATCGTCGCACTTGTGGTGTCAATCGTGACCTCGGAATTTGTGGCCGTCACCTGGACCTCCTCGGTGTGCGTGCCAACCGCGAGGGTCGCGTTCTGGGTGCGGACTGTGTTGACGGTCAGGTAGATGTCCTTGACCGTGAGCAGGGTAAACCCCGGAGCCGAGAAGGTGGCCACGTATCCCTGGCCGGGAGGAATATCAACAAAACGGTAAAAACCGATTTCATTCGAGTTCGTCGTGTACTTCAAGCCGGTGGTTGGGTTGGTCAGCGTCACGGTCGCGTGCGCCACCACGGCGCCCGACTGGTCGGTAACGTCGCCCACCATGCCGGAAAGAGTCTGTCCGAAGGCGGCCGGAATCGATGTCAAAACAACGATCGCCAACAGGCAGCAGAAAACTCTGATCCCACTCGTCCTACTGAAATCCCGCATTGCAAATCCTCCCAGTGAATCTCTGAATCGGAGAGCCAACAGGCCAGGCTCGCGAATCAGGTTGCGCGCTTTCGGAGGCTCGATGGGGAGGGCAAGTCCGATTCCGCTAGTTCAGGAAAAAAGCTCAGAACTGCGCAGCGATCTTTCCAAAGGGCAGCGTGCGCGAGTGCTGATGCGCCCGTTGCAACCTTCAATCGCGGTAATGAATCCTCTCGCCGCCATGAACCAGTGCTGTTCAAATGGGTTCCACTCCGAGCTGAGCCTCTGTCAAGCGAAAAGCAAGAGATATGCGTGCTTTAGAGCACGACTCATGCCATTCTTGCCCGCGCCGCGGCTGGTAAGTAATTTACAGAAATTAAAAGATTTACCTATTAATTGTTGATCGAGGTATGATACAGGGCCTATGGAATTCCATACATATTGCCGGAGTTCTTCCCAAAATTGGATTCAGGCACCGCATTTTGGGAGTGCTGGCCTCCTCCTCCCGATCCGGCGACAGACATCCTTCGATGAAGCAATTGCATAAATCGAAAAGGCCCCGCAACATGCCGCGAGGCCTTTCGCATTCGGCTCGTGTCGCTGCGGAATCTGTTTAGAAGATGACCTTTCCTCCCAGAATTACAAATCGATTGCCTGAGGTATTGCCGCTCACGCTGCCAGAGATGTTTTCAGCATTGCTGGTGAAGTTGCTGGCTCCGACGAAGGCATTGCCGGTGCCGAGAAACATCTGGTTGAGCGCGTTGTAGGCGGCCATCGAGAGCTGGATGCCGACTCGCTCGGTGATGGGAAACGTCTTGAAGATGGTCGCGTCGAGTTCGCTGAAGGGCTGGCCGCGCAGCAGGCTTCGGCTGGAACCGGGATAGGGGTTGTTGACCGCCAGCGCGTAGGCCTGGTTATTGATGATCCAGTGCGTAGTTGTCGGATCGACGGGCGTCCCCGAGTCGTAGTTTCCGGTGACCGGATCGGGACCGTCGCTATCGTAGACGATGTAGTGTGGCGTGCCAGGGATGGGAGCCGTCCCCGACGGATCTGTGATGTAGGAATTCAGGTAGGCCACGGTGTTAATCGGCGCTTTCTTGTTCGAGAGCACAAGACGGCAGGTATCGACGCCGATTACGTCCGCGTTAAAGGCTCCATCGCAGAAGCTGGTGTCGCCGGTGTTGGTGTCGAGGTCGACGGGCTGATAGGGAGTGTAGACCTGGCCGCTGCGATAACGATAGACGCCGCTAAGTTGAAATCCATTTGCGACCCGGCCGAGGAGCGTATTGCCTTTGACGAACTTGGGCAGGTCATAGGTGAAGCCGATTCCGAGCGTATTGGGGAAGTCGTTGCCGCCAAGTCCCCTCTCGCCCACGGCGGGGTTAAGAGGGTCTTGAGGGAATGCAAGCGTGCTGCCTCCGGCGCCGGTGCTGCGGAATGCATCAGTCGCGTTGTTGAGATCCTTGCTGAACGTATAGGACACCGTCGATGTCAGGCCGCGATAGCTTTGCGTTGACAGGTTCAACTCCAGGGCGTTGTATTCGGCCCAGCCTCCGTTGGAGGTCACGATCAGGTTCGAATAATCGCAGTTGGGACGTCCATAGCCATCCGCGACCGGATTCGTGCACAGCGACAGGCCGGAGTAGAACTTCGGAAAGGCTGTCACCACCGGCAACAGGAAGGGGTTGGCATCGAGCGACTGGAAGTCGTCAGTGGTCTTTGACCCGACGTAGCGAATTTCACCCACGGCGGCAGGCCCGATCTGATGTTGAAGGCCGAGTGTCCAGGTCTGCACATAGGGTGTGCGGAAGTCGGGCGGGACGGTATCTTCGACGTCCACGCCCGGATCCCCGCCGGTGGGCAGGGACGGCAAGTTGAGCGTGCGGAAGTCTGTGCTGAGAATCGAGCCGTTGGAAGGAACGCAGGCATTGGCGCCGCACAGAAACGCGCCCAGATTGGTTACCGGCGCTCCATCGGAGACCAGCAGAATGATGTTATAGAAGGAGGGGTTCGCATTGATTGCATAGCCGGCGCTCAGCACGAACTTCTTGTCGAAGCCGGGATTCCATGTCAGGCCGATGCGGGGCTCGAAGTTGGTATAGACCTGCGCGACCTGGTTCACGGTACGATCGCTCAGCGGCAATGCGGTGCTCCAAAAGGCAGTGCTGGGATTGGACTCGCGTGCCACGGTTTCATTGTGCAGCGCGTTGATTGCCTGCCCGAAAAACTCCCAGCGCACGCCCACATGCAACGTCAAAGTCGGAAACGCCTTCCAGTCGTCCTGAAAATACGCCGCAACATCCGGCTCGGTGAACGGAACCGTGAGTTTGCCGTTCGCCAGATAGGAATAACTCGATGCGCCCGTGGGCAGACTCGCATCCTGCGCCCCCATCAGATTGCTGAGGGTACCGTAGATCGGATAGCCGTTGTAGTAGAAGATTCCAGTGATGGGCGTGTCCTGGTAATCGAATTCCCCGCCGAAGAGCAGCGTTTGCGCGCCATGGGTAAAGGTGGCGTTGTTTTGTATCTGAGTCACCTTTACGGTTCTTCCGTCCGGGGTGTCCGCGTCTCCTCCGAAATTCAAATCGTCGTTCCCACCGTCAAAATTCATCTGGGCCGGGCATGCTCCGAAGTTCGAGACCACGCAATTTGGAAAGGCTCCGCCCTCGAAGGGTATTTTCGATTCCTGATAGCCATAGCGAAGCTGGTCGACGAAATGCGTGGTGAACGAGTGCGTCCAATCGGCTCCGATGGAATAAGTGACCGAGGGCACGTCAGTCCAGTCGCCGGCCGCAATTCCGTCGCCGCCCGTTGAGATTCCGAACAGCGGCTGGTAATAATAGCGCACGAAAAAGTGGTCTTTTTCCCCGGGCTGCCAATCCAGGCGCACCAACTCCTCCTGGTCGTTCAAGGGGTTGGCAATTGAACGCGTGACGCCCTGTTCCTCCACCATCGCGGTGTTGCCGGAGGCGTCCGTGACCGGTTCCAGGCAAGTGCCGGCCGACGAGCATGTATCAGCCGCGGGAAACAGACTGGCAGGCACGGGAACCGGCTGCGGGTTGCCTGCCTTGATGGAGTACGGCCCGTAACTGAGGAGCGCAGCTGCCCCGGGATCGCCGGAAAAAACCGAAGCGATGGTCGCCAGGCCGGTTGCGTCCGGAGTCAGGTTCGGGAAAGATTCCGACGGCATCACGCCCGTGCGAACTCGATCCCAATAAGTGCTGAAGAAGAAGAAGAGCTTGTTCCGGAAGACCGGGCCGCCGATGGTTGCTCCGGCGCGATTCTCGACATAGCGCGGAAGAACCGGCTCCAGGCAGCCGGTCACCGGGCTTACCCCTGGAGGGCAGTAGTTGGGATTGACCAGCGGGTTCTTCTCGGAGTTCGAAAGCGAGCTGAGGAACTGTCCCTGGTACAGGTCGAAGGCTGTGCCATGGAACGAGTTGGTTCCGGCTTTGGTGATGTAGTTCTCGATCGCGCCCGCATTGCGGCCATATTGCGCGCTGTAATCGTTGGTGATCACCTGGAGCTGCTCAATCGCATCCTGGCTGCCAAAGAATACCTGCGGGCCGGCAATTACATTGTCGTTGTTCGATTGGCCGTCGATCTCGAAATTGTTGTAACGGCCACTCTGCCCATTGACCGAATAATTGTCGCCGTTGGCGTTGGAGAAGTTGTCAGCGCCGGTACCGACCGCGCCTGGAATCAACTCCACCGCGGTATCGAAGCCGTTGTTCAAAGGCAGTGTGCGCATCGTCTCGGCGCTGAACGTCGTCGTCACCTGTGAGTCGCTGGTTTCAAGCAGCGCGGCGGCAGAGCCGTTCACCTCGACCACCTGGGAGGCCGCGGACGCCACTCTCAGCTTCACGCCGTTCAGATTCGTGGTGGCCCCGGCGACAACTTCAACACTCTCGATGTTTTCGTTCGAGAAGCCGCTCGCCGCGATCAGAGCGCGGTAGGTCCCAATGGGAACCAGGAAGAACTTGAACGAGCCATCGCTCGTCGACGTTGCGGCCAGCTTCAGGCCATTGGCCAGATTGGTCAGCTGAATCGACGCACCGGGAACCACTGCTCCGGACGGATCGGTGACCGTTCCGGCAACGGTGCCCGTCGTGATTCCCTGGGACAATGCAACCGGCGCGCAGCAAAACGCAAGCGCGCCAATGATCAAAATCAGGTTGAGCGCCGAACCAGCAGAACGAAGGGGGGAGCTTCGCATCTTAGTACCTCCGGATTGGACTGGGACGATTCGTCTCGAACGAGAAACTCGAACCGCGAGCTGGCTTCTCGTCTTTCGCCCCGAACGGCGCTCGATCCGACGAACGCCGAAAAGGCATTTTGTCTCTGTCTGTGAAGTGAGGGTTGGCTCAAATGTCCCCGGCGCTTCGAATCAGAGTTCAAGCGTTGACGCGGTAAAAGAGGGACAAGTCCTCATGCTCCACGCAGCACGCGGCGGACCATCGTCTCAAAAAGCCCCGCTAGCAGCTTGATAATTGAAAATAAACGGGTTGTCCATCACCTTTTGGTGGCACTGAAGGCTCTCCGAGTGCCATTTGGTTGTAGTTGCTATGAATTATCATATTTCCCCGGCGCCAACGATCCAGGAACCGATCTCAAATGACAGATTCCGCGCGAGATGAGGATGACGACCACGCGCAGGCGATTGAGGTAGTATTCTGCTCCCGATGCAAATCACGCTCGTTCAAATTGCCGGCCGGACGCGAAAACAGGATGTTTACGACCCGCTCGTGCGCGACTATCTCAAGCATTGTGTCGAAGTTGCACGCTGCGCGACGGAGTCGTTTCCAAACGAAGCGGCGTTTTTCGAGTGGATCGGCCGCCAGAAGGGCCGGACGGTTCCGGCCGTCCTGCTTTTGGATGGTCGCGGACGCCAGATGAGTTCCGAGGCCTTCGCCGATTGGCTTGGGCGTCATCGCAACGAAGGAACCCAGCACGTTGTCTTCGCCATCGGCCCAGCCGACGGTTGGTCAGACGAAGCGCGAGCTCGGGCCAGGCTTCGCGGCGGACTGCTCTCGCTGGGAACAATGACGCTGGCGCACCAGATGGCCCGCCTGGTAGTGGCAGAGCAGATCTATCGCGCATGTACAATTCTCACGGGCCATCCGTACCACAAGGGTCATTGAAACGATGCAGCGCACAGTTCCTGGTTTGCAGTGCTCAGAGCAAGGCAAAACTCCGCCAGCGAGTTGCGCGGTCCCGGCGCCTGCGAACTGTGAACGAAGAGCTGAGAACTGAAATGACTGACACGCGACGCGGACTGATCCTGATCAACACCGGCCCCGGCAAGGGAAAGACCACCGCGGCGCTGGGCACGGCGTTGCGCGCCGTCGGCTGCGGCATGAAGGTCCTCGTGCTGCAGTTCATCAAGGGCTCTTGGCACTACGGCGAGTTGGACGCAGCGGAGGCCCTGGGATCGAATTTCGTTCTTAAACAGATGGGGCGCGGGTTTGTGAAGATTGGCGGCGCTCAGGCCGATGCGGAAGACATTCGCCTGGTGCATGCAGCGTGGGAAGAAGCGCGCGCGGCCATCGACTCGGGCGCCTGGGACCTGGTGGTGCTCGACGAGATTAACTACGCGATCAGCTACGGGATGCTTGATCCGGCAGTCGTCGCCGAGGCTCTGAAAAACAAGCCCGAGATGGTGCACATAATCCTGACCGGGCGCAACGCCCACCCGCTGTTGGTGGAGCTGGCCGATACCGTGACCGAAATGCGCGAAGTGAAACACGCCTACCAGAAAGGGATTCTGGCGCAGCGCGGCATCGAATATTGACCAGCGCGGTATTCCGGATTGAGGAGGAGCTTTGCCGCAGGTCACACACTATCGCTGGTCCGGCATCGACCCGGAGCCATTGAATCCGCTCGTCACGCGGCAGTACATCGTCGGTGTCAACACCATGCTCGCCCGCATCGTCCTCAAAAAGGGCGCCCGCGTTCCGTTGCACCATCATTTTCACGAGCAGATCAGTCAGGTGGTTGAGGGAACGCTCCAGTTCCTCGTCGATGGCAAGGAAGTCGCCGTTCGCGCGGGCGAGATTCTTGCAATCCCGCCGGACGTTCCGCACGAAGTTGTCGCGCTTGAAGACTCCGTGGCGCTCGACATCTTCAACCCGCCGCGCCAGGACTGGATTGACGGCGACGACGCCTACCTGCGCGGCACGCCGGAGAAACCGCGGAATTGATCTGCGCCGCGCGGCATTGAATGCCGACAGTTCAACTGGATCCCGCATCGGTTTCTACTCGCCCCAATGCTTCGCCAACGATCAGCGCCGTCCCGGCAAATAAAAGCGTGTCGAATATATAGTCGATCGCCTCGACGACCTGGTCGGTTCCCTGAGCCGGTCCGAGCAACGGCAGGTAGATCACGATCACGGCGAGGGTAACGGCGATTCCGAGCCAGCCAGCCGCCTGCCGCGCCCATCGATTGGCCAGGATCAGCAGGCCGCACGCCAGCAGGAACGCACCAACGGTGTATCCCCACAGGCGCAGCGCGGGCACCCAGGCCGGCGTCAGCTTTTCCAGAGGCACGCCCGGCAGGAACTCGGGGTGCAGAAAATGTTCAACCCCGTAAAACAGCGCAACCAGCGCGAAAACGATACGGCACGGCGTCACCAGCCATGCCCAGCGCGAGCCTCGCGCCCCTGTACTGCCGGCCAGAGCCAGCAGTCCGCATCCGAATGCCGATTCGCGCGCCAGCAATGCAAAGCTGAATCGATCGGGCTGCTGCCCGATGACTCCGGGAAGATCCATCATCGCGACAAAGAGCAGAAACATCGCGCCGCAGAGCAGGGCCGACCAGTGCACGAAACGATTGAAGATCAGGCTGAGCGCCGTTGCGATCAATCCGAGCCCGACCACGTAGACCCAGAAAATCGGCCATGGCATATACGCGGGAACCATCCCCATGAGCCCTCGCGCCGCGGACAGGTGCAAGGCGCCAAACGTCGCCAGCGGCGCCGCCACAAAAACCCGCCCCAGCGCGATTGCGCGGTCAAGCAAAGAACCGCGAATGAGCTCGCGGCGGCGCGTCACAATGCCGGCTGCGAGCACCAGCACTCCGGCAGTGCTCATCGAAGCCACCGTGCGCGAGACTTCAAACATGAATCGCCCTCCCTGCTTCCGTATAGGCTTATCATCCCCCGGCTCTCTTGAGCGATAGCCGCCTCTGGCCCGCGCATGGGCTGTGGCTCCCATATACAATTGGGTTCGGTATGTCGTGGTTTAAGCGCGAAGACGGTGAGTTTTCTTCCGGCCCGGGCGGTCCGGGAGGAGACAATGGTCCCGATTCCGGCACGAAAAACGTGCGCACCGAGGGCCTCTGGGTCAAGTGCCCAGGCTGCCGCCAACCCATTTACCGCCAGGATCTTGAAGCCAATCTGCTGGTCTGTCCCAAGTGCCAGCACCATTTCAAGTTGAGCGCCCGCGAACGCTTTGAGACGCTGCTCGAGCCGGGCTACACGCTGGTTGACACTGGACTGCGTTCCACCGATCCGCTCAATTTCACCGATGTGAAGCCATATAAGCAGCGATTGCGCAAGGCGCGCCAGGATACCGGCCTCGATGACGCCATTCTGAATGCCGTCGGGCAGATGGGACCGCATGAAGTGGTGATGAGCGCCATGGAGTATGCGTTTATCGGCGGGTCAATGGGAGCGGTGGTGGGCGAAACCATCGCCCGCGCCGTCGATCGTGCGCGGGCGACCGGGAAGCCGCTGATCGTGGTGGCCTCTTCCGGCGGCGCGCGCATGATGGAAGGTGTCGTGAGCCTCATGCAGATGGCCAAGATCTCTACCGCGCTGGCGCAACTGGACGACGCGCGCGTGCCTTATATCTGCGTGCTCACCGACCCCACCACCGGCGGCGTCACCGCCAGCTTCGCCATGCTGGGCGACCTGAATATCGCCGAGCCCGGCGCGCTGATCGGCTTCGCCGGCCCGCGCGTCATCGAGCAGACCATCCGGCAAAAACTGCCCGAGGGATTTCAGCGCTCGGAGTTCCTCCTGGAGAAGGGATTTCTCGACGCAGTCGTGCATCGCCACGCATTGAAGGCCTACCTGATTCGCGCCCTCAACTTCCTCAAAACCCCCGCCGCAGCGTAACCTCGGCGGAGAAAGTCCCGCGAACCTGACTGGAGGCAGCAACTTTCCGCGCGCAGGCTTCAAAACCTCCACACCAGTCCGCTCGCGATCCGCCCGAACGATCTGGGCAGCGGAGTGTGGTAAATGGGTACTTGATTCGTGATACTTTCGAGCAGCCCGAAATGCGCCCACTGGAAGCCGCCGGCCACCCGAATTGCGAGTCGCGGCGAGATGGGCGTATCGACGCCGCCGCCAATCACCGCTGAGAATGACGCGGTTTCTCCCGGCGCTCCATTCGGTCCCCAGTATCTCGCCAGCCTGCCATCGCCTGCCATCGCTTCAACAAAACCGATCTCTCTGCCAAAGCGGTGGAAATACTGCGGGCCGCCCAGCACAAATATTGAATTCTGCGAACCGCCCGTGTTCGATCCCACGTACCCAAACATGTCTAACTTGAAGCACAAGTTACGCCAGGCCGGGAAACCGACGAACGACGAATCCCATCCACTCAGCGCATGATGCTCTCCCAGCTCCCCATTGAAGGAGTTGGAAAGGAACGTATATCCGCCATAGAGCTGGAAGCGTTCAGGCTTCTGCGACGGCGCCTCAGTCTGCGCGCTCGCAGCGGCAACCAACGACAGCAACGCAATCGGCAACAAAAGACGAGCGATCATCCAGAGCCCTGCGGGGAGGGGAAGAGTTGGGTCGATTCTACCCTACTCGGGCACCATCGCCCGTACAGAAATCAGCGCCTGGCTAGCCTGCGAATCACACTTGCATTCGCCGCCGGCCCGCGCCGCAAAAATCCAATCACTTTCACTTTGAGTGCCCGCAGACCGAACCTGCCCTGAAAGCCTGCGCCTCAAAACCCCCACACCAGCCCGGTCGATACGCGCGCGAAGTTTCTCGGCAGGCCGGGCGTTTCGATGGGCTCAAGGTTCTCCACATTGTTGATCAGTTGGAAATTCGACCACTGATAGTCGCCTTCGACGCGAATCGCGAAACGCCGCGAGAGGGGCGTGTCGAGGCCGCCCCCAAGAATCGCGGCAAACGATGCGGTCTCACCCGGCGATCCATTGGGACCCCAGTACCTCTGCAAGTCCCCTGAGTTGGGCGCGATGAGCGCCTCAATAAAGGCGGATTCTCTGCCCATGCGATGGATGTATTGCGCGCCCGCCGCGACAAACAACGACCTCTGCGAGGCGCCCGTGTTCGTTCCCAGGTACTCGGAAGCATCGATCTTGAAGCGCACGTTGCGCCATCCCGGCATAGTGATCGACACGTTCCATCCGTTCAGCGGATGGCGCGCTCCCGGCAGCCCATTGAAGGAATTGGAGAGAAAGTTGTAGCCGCCGTAGAGCTGGAAACGCGCGGGCTTTTGCGCGGTTGCCTCGGTCTGGGCATGGACAGTCGCGGACGCCGACACAAGCGCAAGCAGCAACCAGAGACGAGAGGTCATGAAGGGGAAGCGCTCCCGTAAGCAAGTCCCATCAGATGCGCATGGGCATGAGCACGTAGCGGTACTTGAACTCGGCGTCGGGATCTTCGGGGCGCATCTGGCCGGCCGATTGCGCGTCCTTGAACTCCAGCCGCACCTCGCCGGCATTGTCAAGGGCCTTGAGAAAATCGAGAATATAAACCGAATTGAACCCCACCGTGATGGCCTCTGACGAATAGGGTGTGTCGATGGTGTCTTCGCTCTCGCCCGACTCGGTCGAGTTCGCGCTCACCTTCAGCTCGTTGTCCTCAAGCTTCATCCGGATCGCTCCCGATCGCTCATCGGCGAATTGCGCAACGCGCTGGATGGCCGCGTAGAGCTCGCTCGAGCGCACCACCGCGAATTTAGTGTTGTCACGCGGCATCACGGCCTCAAAATTGGGGAATTGCCCCGTGAGCTTGCGGCTCGAGAGCGTGCGATGGCCGACGCGGAAGAACAGCGTGTGCTCATCGTCGGCGAATTCCACCTTCTCCGCCTCGGAGTTGGCCAGCAGAACCTGCAGCTCCTGCAGAGCCTTGCGCGGAATCAGCACGCGCTTTTCGCCGCTGATGCCTTCGAGGGTCTCGCCCGGCTTCTCGACAAACGAAAGCCGGTGCCCGTCGGTTGCGACCATCGCCATCGACTCGGCCTTCAATACCAACAGTGCTCCGTTCAGCGTGTAGCGCGACTCTTCGTTCGAAATTGCAAAGATGGTCCGCGCAATCAACGTGCGCAGCGATGCAAGCGAAATGCTTGTCGCCGCCACGGTCGGAAACTCGGGCACCTGCGGATAATTGGCGCGCGCCATGCCAACCATCTTCGTATTCGATCGCCCGCTCCTGATTTGCACCCAGTGGTTCTCCAGCAGCTTGATTGATATGTCGCCATCTGGCAGCAGCTTCACATAGTCATAGAGCTTGCGCGCCGGGATTGTGCACGCACCGGGCTTCTTGACCTTGACTTGAGCGCTGGTGCGAATGGCCTGGTCCAGGTCTGTGGCAGTGATATGCAGCCGGTCTTCGTCCGCCTCGAGCAGAAAATTGGAGAGAATTGGGATCGTGGTCTTCCGCTCGACCACGCTCTGCGTCGCTGTAAGTTCCTTCACCAGATCCTGGCGGTTTACGGTAATCTCCATCGCTGCCCCCTCGACTGCCGATCGCCCGGCCAGCTCTTCCACATCGGCTTCCGCACTTGGCATATCCCCACCCCTGCTCGCCAAGCCGCACCCTATGCCCCAACTTTATAACAGCTTGCAGAGCATCGGAAGCGGCGGTTTTTCTTCCTCCCGATTGTATTCATCCCGCGAACAATCTGCGCGTGGAAAACCGGGCCGATTCTATGAATTCTGCTGCGTCAACCCTCCTCGAAAACGCCGCATGTCTTGTATCAAGGCGCCATCGCGTGGTGGGTTGTGAGACGGCTCGGCGTTTGCGCTTCCCGCCCGGGCGTGCTTGATCGGCGCGCGAAGAGTAAGTCGGGCGGCAGGGGCAGGTTGGGGATTCATCCCCGACTAGCTTGGACGCTGCAGAAACAATATCCGCTTCCGGCCTTGTGTAAGAAAGGTTCTGGATTGGTAAGAAAGAATAGATATAAAACAGTAGTCCCCGTAGTTTGATTCGGAAAAGTGGGAATCCCGTCAAAGTTGGTTCACGGGAGCGGTTTGGAGGATAGCCCCGTTTTCTAAAACGCGGCGCGTCACTTCGAACAACCCGGAAAACGAGCTTCGCATACCAGAAAAAACCTCCTTTTTCCCTTTCCTCCCACAGCGCCCCTGGAATTGCTTGTGGATTGTCGAGCGGTTGTGTGAATTCTCTGGTCAATGCCAGGCAGGGCAGCCAGTTGCGACATACGCGTCTTGCACAATTCCCCGTTTCGAATTGCCCGACGGCTGGCTGCGAGACAGGCCTCTCACGCGGCTCTTATACTGAACCTTTCATGTCGTACACCACGGCCATCGCCCAATTGAATTCTCTTGTGCCGGAGCTCTACGCGCCTACAGGCTATCCGCGACGCAGGTTTTCGGTCGATGAGATTCGCATCCTTCTCGACGCCCTCGGCAGCCCGCACCACCAATTCCCATCCGTCCTGATTGCCGGAACCAACGGCAAAGGTTCAACTGCCTCTACGCTCGCATCCATCCTGGTGGAGTCGGGTCGGCGCACAGGCCTCTATACCTCGCCGCATCTTGAGCGGCCCAACGAGCGCATCCGCATTGGCTGCGACGAGATTGCCGATGACAACTTCGCCCGCCTCTATTTCCAGGTCCATGATGCGGGCCAGCAACTGCTGCTCTCCGGGCGTTTGCCCCAACTGCCAAGCTATTTTGAAATCCTGACCGCTCTTGCCTTCCTTTACTTCGCTGAGAACAAAATCGACGTTGCCGTCCTCGAAGTCGGCATGGGCGGCCGTCTGGACGCCACCAATGTCGTGGACCCACTGCTTTCGATCATTACGGACATCTCGCTCGATCACACGGAGTGGCTCGGTCCCACGATCTCGGCCATCGCGCGTGAGAAAGCAGGAATCCTGCGCCGCGGCGGTACGATGATCACGCTGCCGCAACATCCTGAGGCGAACCAGATCCTGGGTCAGGTGGCAAGTGACCTCGGCGTACGCGGCGTGAGCGCCGTTCCTTACATGCCGGCAGCCGGAACCAGCGGTCCCTATTCCGTCGACGCTCTTGGCGCCGCCATTCAGATTGATTCTCCTCTCGCCGGCGCGCACCAGCAGCGCAACGTCGCCCTCGCCGTTGCCGCGGCGGTCGAGCTTTGCGAACACCACGGCTTTCCTATTACGCCCGCCGCAATCGAAGATGGGATCCGGCTCACGCGCTGGCCCGGCCGGCTGGAACGCTTCGCGAAAAACGGTGTCGAATGGATTCTCGATGTTGCGCACAATCCCGCCGGCGCGTGGGCGCTGCGCGCCGCCATGCGCGGCATTCTGGAAGTTCACAAGCCGCGTCTGCTTCTCTTCAGTTGCCTCGGCGACAAGCCTCTCAACGAAATGGCGCAGATCCTCTTTTCCCTCTTCGATGAGGTGATTGTTGCGCCCATTCACAATGCGCGCGCCGCTGCCCTCGACGATCTGTTGGCAGCCGCGAAGGCAACCGGAACGCCCGCGATGGCGGCCGATTCGGTCAGGGATGCATTCGGCATGGCCTGCGCGCGCGCCGCTGGAGGTATCGCGGTCGTCTCGGGTTCGGTTTATCTGGTCGGCGAAGCGCGCACCTTGCTTCTTTCGGCAACCAGCGTATCGTCATGAACACCCGCCCCAACCCATTGCCGCGGTTCTACGTCTGGCTCACGAATGGCCTGTTGGGTCCTCTGATGTTCCTCTTCACCGCGCTGTGCGCCTCCATCGCATTTCTTGTCTCTGTCGTCGACAAAAAAGGCCGCGCCCAGCATGCCATCGCGCACTTCTGGGGGCGCAACACCGTCCGCCTTTCACTTTCGAGGATCAAAATCGAGGGTGAAGAAAACTTCCACAAATTCCCGGTCGCCGTCTACGCCTCCAACCACACGTCCTATATGGACACGCCGGTGATCTTTGGCTCCATCCCCTTCCAGTTCCGCATCCTCGCCAAGAAGGATCTCTGGCAGTGGCCCATGATCGGCTGGTACCTGGGCCGCTCCGGCCAAATGCCCATCGATCTCGTCAATCCCCACGCCACGCTTTCCTCGCTCGGTGGCGCCGTCAAAGCCCTCCGCGCCGGCATGCCGCTGTTCATCTTTCCTGAGGGCGGCCGCACATCCGACGGCCATTTGCGCCCGTTCCTCCATGGCGCAGCCTACCTTGCCATTCGCGCGCAGGTCCCCATCGTTCCCATCGCGCTCTCGGGCGTCTATGATTTGCTTCCCATCCACACGCGGCACTTTTATCCCTGCCAGCTCACCGTACGCGTCGGCGAACCGATCGAGACCACAGGCATGAACGTGCGCCAGAACGTCGAGCTCACCGACCGCCTGCGCAACACCATCGACGACATGCGCATTAAGCCCGCGCCCGTCGCGTAAAGCGCCAATCACTTGTCGCGAAGATAGAGAGTGCCGAGGACATCTTCAGCGTTTTGTTCGTCACTTGAAGCGCCACTAAAAGAGATTCCGCGCGCCACGCCCGGAATCCTGCATATCAGAAGCCGATGATTGGGAATATCCGTCTTATCTACGCAAAACAGACTTTGATCACGCCCGCGAACAATGACCTTCGTGAATGATTTTCGTCCTTCGCCGTGAAACATATTGAGAAATGCGTCCTGCCACAGGACGCCATCCGACAGCTCTCCTCGTGTCGCCAGGTCTTTCGAGGGGAAAATGCGGATGTCACTGTTTGAACTTTGAAAAAGACCGGCATGAAGAATCGTCACCTCATCGCCCTCATCCCTTGATAGCCACCACCATAATGGGAGCCGAACTCCGTATTGCCCTACATCGACGGTCGATCTGTGACTACAGTGCCAAACAATTGAACGAAACGGTATGAACATGCCCGCGCTCAAGAAAAGCATCAGGCTAAGAACTACAACACCCGGAATTCGCCTGGACTTTTGC
>JASHSG010000331.1 GCA_030040935.1 Acidobacteriaceae bacterium
GCCGCCAGATCGGCCGGAGCATTCCAGTGCAATTGCACTCCCGTCAGCCCGGCAGTCTCTACCGTCGCCGTGATTTCTTCGAAGGTCTCGTCCACGAATACGCCAATTTTCTCGATGTCGGGCGGCAATTGCGAAATAATCTTTGCCGCCTGCTCTGCCGTCACGCGCCGCGGGCTGGGCGCAAACACGAATCCCAGCGCATCGGCTCCCGCCTCGGCTGCCGACGAGGCATCCTCGAGCGAGGTGTTCGCGCAGATTTTGACCCAGAGGCTCATGGCTTCAGCAACTCTGCCAGGGCCACTCCGGGATCGGGCTGCCGCATCAGGCTTTCTCCGATCAAGAATGCATCGAAGCCGGCATTGCGCAGGCGCGCAATATCTTCATGCGTCGAGATTCCGCTCTCGGTCACGCGCACTACGCTCGCCGGAATGCGATGGACCAGCGCCATTGAAGTCTCCGCGCTCACCTCGAAGGTTTTCAGGTCGCGATTGTTCACGCCAATCGCGTCCGCACCCGTTTCGCCCAGGGCATCAAGGACGCAATTCAGCTCTTCGGCGGTGTGAACCTCCACCAGCACATCGAGCGCCAGCGCGCGGGCCGCATCGGCAAAGCGCTTCAACTCCGCGCCGGTCAGCGCCGCGGCAATCAGCAGAATCGCGTCGGCACGGTGTGCGCGCGCCTCGACGATCTGGTACTCGTCGACGACGAAATCCTTGCGCAGACAAGGCAGCGGCGTCGCCGCCGAAGCCATCTCGAGGTTGCGCAGGCTGCCCTGAAAATACGGTTCGTCGGTCAGCACCGATAGCGCAGCTGCCCCGCCGGCGCGATATCTCCTGGCCAGCCAGGCAGGGTCGAACGCGGCGCGAATCAACCCCTTCGAAGGCGACGCCTTTTTGATCTCGGCAATCACGGCCGGCCCCGTCGCACCCCGCCTGCGCAAGGCGGCGGCCCATCCACGCGGGTGATGCTCGGCTGCGCGCCGTTCCAGCTCGGCGAGCGGCACATCGGCCTTCGCCGCGGCCAGCGTGGCGCGCGTCGATGCCAGAATCGTCGCCAGAAACGTGTCAGTGCGGGTGGTCATGCTCTAGGTCGAGTATACGGTTGAGCCTGTTTCTGCCGCGTTCCGATTCAACGCACGGCAGTTGTTGACGCACGCTCCAAGACCAGTTCCCGCGCCGCCTGACGCCCCAGACGAATGCAATCGGGCACGCCGATCCCGTCATAGGCATTCCCGACCAGCCGGAGCCCAGGCAGCGCTTTCACCCGCTCGCCAATCCGCGTCATTCGTTCCTTATGGCCCACGGCGTACTGCGCCATCGCTCGCCGCCAGCGCGTTACCTGCACGTGCTCGGGTTCAATCGCTGCGCTGAAAACCTTCGCGCCCAGAATCGCAGCCATCTCGCGCCGCACTGTATCGACAAGGGTCTCGTCGCTCTCGGCCAGCAGCGCCTCGCCATTCATTCCGCCCAGAAAAGCGCGAAACACCGCTTTGCCAGGTGGCGTCCGTCCCAGAAACTTGCGGTGCACGAAAGTGCAGGCCAGCATCGCGCGGCCTTCCACTGCGGGCACCAGGAATCCGAAGCCTTCAGGCAGTGCGCCGATCTTCGCCTCGTCGTACACCAGGTTTACCGTGATCGACGACGAATACGGAATCCCGCATAGCTCCGTCCCCAGATTCGCATCCACCGGCGCAAGCAAGCTGCCCGCCGCCCACGCCGGCGCCGCGATAATCAACGTGTCGTATTGCTCGTGCTTCTGGCCGGCATCCAGAACCCAGCCGCCCGCCGTCTTCCCAATCGCGGCCACGGGCGTTCCCTTGAGCAATCCAGCTCCGTCGATGCGCGCCACCAACGCATCCACCAGCTGACTCATGCCTCCGCGCAGCGCCGTAAAAATCGCGGCACCGCCCTTTCGAGTTTTGGAGGAGTCTTTTGTCATCGCGCGCATTCGCTTGTGCGCGGCCAGCATGCCGCGCGTGAGCGAACCATATTTCGTCTCCATTTCCACCATCCGCGGCAACACCGTTTGCGCGCTCAGTTGCTCTGCATCGCCGCCGTAAATGCCGCTCAGCAGCGGATCAACCAGCCGATCTACCGCCTCTTGTCCAAAGTGACGCCTCACCAATGCCGCCACTGACTCGTCGCCGCCGCTCGATCGGGGAGGATCGAGCAGCTCCAAGCCCATGCGAATCTTTGTTCGCAGACCAAACAGCCGCGTAAGCGCCGTCGGCACCAGCTTGGTCGGCACCATAAACATCAGCCCGTCCGGAATCGCGACGAGCCGGTTGCGCACCACAATGTAAGTCTTGCGCGCGGCGTCGTTCGAAGGTATGAGTTCGCTGCCGAGGCCCAACTCGCGGCACAGCTCTGCCGCCGCCGGCTTTTCCGTTAAGAACGAATCCGGGCCGCGCTCGAGCACTGCGCCGCCGACGATCTCCGAGGCCAGCGATCCGCCCAGCCGTGCTCGCTCTTCATAAAGCGTGTACTCGACCTGAGTCCCAGCCGCGCGCGACTTCTCCAGCTCATAGGCCGCCGCCAGTCCCGCAATTCCCCCGCCGACGATCGCAACCCGCATTCCTTGACCTCGCTTCATGTTTACAGCATCGGCCGCCTCGCGCGCGGCAGGACAATCGATCGGCCTTACCGGACGTACCCAGTTGCACCCATAGGATCAGGGAGGTCCCAGGCATGATAAGTGATTCAAGTCACAGTGGAATCCACGATCGTTTGCGAGACTGATCCGGTATTTCCGCCCTCGATTTGAGGGCTGTGTCTTCGCTCGCCCTATCCACCGGAGCCCGGACGCCTGGTTCTTTTCGTGATCCGGCACTCGCTGACTGCGGAGGACCCTGCATGACCGCCGAGATCATCCACCGCCTGCACTTTGCGTTTACCGTAACGTTCCATTATTTGTTTCCGCAGCTCACCATGGGATTGGCCCTGCTCATCGTAGTGCTCAAAACCATGGCCTTGCGCACCGACGACGCCCGATGGGATCGCGCGGCCCGATTCTGGGGGCGCATCTTCGCCATCAACTTCGTCTTCGGCGTGGTCACCGGCATTCCGATGGAGTTCGAATTCGGCACTAACTGGGCCCGGTTTTCTCGGCTCTCCGGCGGGGTCATCGGCCAGCCCCTCGCCATGGAGGGCGTCTTCAGCTTCTTTCTCGAGTCAGCCTTTCTTGGCCTGTTTCTTTACGGCGAAAAGCGCGTCTCGCGGCTGACACATTGGTTTTCTGCGGTGATGGTGTGGCTCGGCTCGTGGATCTCCGGCTTTTTCATCATCGTGACCGACGCGTGGATGCAGCATCCCGTCGCCTACAGCCGCTTGCCTGACGGCCACTTTGAAGTGCTCAGCTTTTGGCAACTCCTCATGAATCCCTGGGGCCTGCTCCAGTACATGCACAACATGACCGGTGCGGTCGTCACCGCTTCGTTTGTCATGGCCGCGGTGGGTGCGTTCTATCTTCTTGAGGGCCGGTCAAATGACTACGGACGACTCTTTCTCAAAGTGGGAGTTATCGCCGGGGCGATCTCCTCTCTCTCAGTGATCTTCCCCACCGGCGATCTCGCCGGCAAATATGTCGCGAAGAACCAGCCAGCGGCAATTGCCGCAATGGAGGGTCTGTTCAAAACCGAAACCGGAGCCGGAATCGTTTTCGTGGGCCAGCCGAACGAGGAGACGGGACAGATTGACAATCCCATCGTCGTCAACAACCTGCTCAGCTTCCTCATCTACGGCACCACCAAGGCCGAAGTGCAGGGACTCGATCAGTTTCCGCAGGATCAGCGGCCGACAGCTTTGCCGCTTCTTTTCTATGCCTACCACATCATGGCCGGGCTCGGGACGTGGTTCCTCCTGCTGATGATGCTGGCCGTTCTATTGCTATGGCGCGGGCGGCTCTTCACTGCACGATGGGCTTTGTGGGCGATCCTGCTCAGTTTTCCTTTGCCTTATATCGCCAACACGGCTGGCTGGCTGACCGCAGAACTGGGCCGTCAGCCATGGCTCATCTATGGATTGATGCGCACCGACGAAGGCTTTTCGCCCACTGTCTCGGCCAGCAACGGCCTCTTCACCTTACTTGGTTTCATGGGACTTTATGCGCTGCTCGGCCTCTTGTTCACGGTGCTCATCTATCGCGAAATCAGCCA
The DNA here is from genome assembly GCA_030040935.1 of Acidobacteriaceae bacterium. GTDB lineage: Bacteria > Acidobacteriota > Terriglobia > Terriglobales > Acidobacteriaceae > Telmatobacter. Next base: position 4,154 of record JASHSG010000331.1, read on the forward strand.
CGGCCCCGAACCAGCCAAGCCTGCTCCGGAAGCCGCGGCTGCAGATTGAGCAATCGTAACTGTACTGTTATGCGCGCATTGAAACTCCCGAATGCGAACTGGGTACGGAGGTTTTTCTCATGATGGGTTTGGTCTGGTTCTGGCTCGTGGCTGTCATGATCGTCGGCTACGTGGTCCTCGACGGATTCGATCTCGGCGTGGGCGTCCTGCACATTTTTCTGGCGCGCACTGAAGCCGAGCGCAGGGCTACGTTAGCCTCCATCGGTCCCGTCTGGGACGGCAATGAAGTCTGGCTGCTGGCCGGCGGCGGGACGCTCTACTTTGCGTTTCCCCTGCTCTACGCCTCGGCCTTCAGCGGTTTCTATCTGCCGCTGATGATTGTGCTCTGGCTGCTGATTCTGCGCGGTGTGAGCCTTGAACTGCGCAATCACATCGATGTCGGCGTGTGGCGAGCGCTCCTCGACGGGCTGTTCGGCCTTTCCAGCGCTCTGCTGGCCATCTTTTACGGCGCGGCCCTGGCCAACGTGCTGCGTGGCGTACCGCTCAATACCGATGGATACTTCTTCCTGCCTCTCTGGACCAACTGGAGGCCGGGCGTCCAGCCCGGCATTCTCGATTGGTATACGGTGATCGGCGGCCTGGTCGCCCTCGTTGCACTGACGCTCCACGGCGCGCTCTGGCTCTCGCTCAAAACCGGCGGTGAACTCGAACAGCGCGCGCGGGCAGTGGTTCCCCGTGCATGGGGCGTTCTTATCGTCCTCACCATCGTCAGCCTCATTGCCACCGTCAAGGTGCGCCCCGCCAGCCTCGATAACTACTTCCACTATCCAGGTACCTTCATCATCCCCGCGGGAGTGGTGGCCTCGCTCGTCGCAATCTTCGTCTGGAACCGCAAAGGCGCTGCGCTGAAGGCCTTTCTTGCTTCTGCGGTCTATCTGTTCTTCATGCTGGCGGGCGCTTGCTGGGGCGTTTACCCGATTCTGCTGCCCTCGACCACCGGCGCCGCCAACGACATCACGCTCAACCGCGCTCTTTCCGGTCCGCACACGCTTGCCGTCGGCTTGGCCTGGTGGCTATTCGGCATGACACTTGCCATCGGCTACGTGGTCTTTGTTTACAGCCGCTTCAAAGGCAAAGTCGACTCAGCAGCCGGCAGCCATTAAGCGCTTGGCGTCCTGTTTTGCCCGAACGAAACCGTGCGAGCGCCCGCACTCGCAGCTCCGAAACCGACAACTGGGGAGTAAAAACGAAGACCGAAGAACTGTGAACTGTTTTCCTTATCTATAGCGTCACAAGCTGTCTCGCCTGCGCCAAATGGCGAAACGTTTCGGCCTGGGTATCAAGCTCCGGGTCCCAGTTTTTGGGCTGGTAGATGCAGCAGGGTTCCTGAGCCAGCGGATCTCCCGTCAGGGCATAGGCCCGCGCCCGCGAACCTCCGCAGATCTCCTTGAACTCGCAGGCGCCGCACTTGCCTTCGAGGCGCCCGGTGTCGCGCAGCGCCTTGAAGATCGGCGCATTGCGGTAAATCTCGCCGAGCGGCGTCTCGCGAACGTTGCCGGCGTGAATGGGCAGAAAGCCGCTGGGATAAACATTGCCCACATGCGAGATGAAGACGAACCCCTTGCCGTCGTTTACGCGGCGTGTGGCCCAGCTATGATTGCGCGTTGCTGCGTCGGCCGTCGGCGCACCCGCTTCATACGCGGCCCCATGCGGATGTCCTCCTCCGTGTCCGGCTCCATTTCCCGCTCCATGCCCCATGCGCCGCTCTTCCAGGTTGTGCTGCAGCAGGTAGCGGCGATAGTGCATGGCCTCTGTCGTCTTGATCTGGAAGTTCGCCCGCCGCGAAAGCTCGTAGATCTTGCCGAAGACCTGTTCGAACTCCTCGCCGCTCAGCAAATCGTCCAGCTGTCCACGTCCCACAGGAACCAGGAAGAACACATTCCACATCACGATCGCCAGCTTCTCGAACAACTCGCACAGGTTGTCGAGGTCGTCGACGTTGTGGCGGCTGACGGTGGTGTGCACCTGGATCGGAATGCCAGCCTCGTTGGCCCATCCGATGGCCTGAATGGTTCGCGCCCATGCTCCCGGCAATCCGCGGAACGCATCGTGGATCTCGGGCGTGGAACCGTCGAGCGAAATGCCCAGCCGCACCAGCCCGGCTTCCTTCATCTTGAAGATCGCCTCGCGCGTGAGCAGCGACGTGGCGCTCGGAGTTACCGCAACATGAACGTCTTTGCCGGCCGCGTAGCGGATCAAATCAAAAAGATCCTTGCGCTTCAGCGGGTCCCCGCCGGTGAATACGAAAATGGGAATATGCATTGCGGCGATTTGGTCGATCAGCGCCTTGCCTTCTTCATGCGTCAATTCGTCAGGATGCGGAATCGGTTGCGCGGCCGCGCGGCAATGCTTACATGCCAGGTCACAGGACTGCGTCACTTCCCAGATGGCCAGGAACGGTGATTCGTCGTAGTCGATCCCGCCTCGTGCGGGAATCTGGTTCATCGGCTGCATCGGCATAGGGCCTCCCGTTTGAACCGTAGAACTCTTCGTCGCCTGGGTGAGGGAAGGGAGAACTGACCGGCTCGTCTCCACCTGAATTCAAAGCAGTCGAAGAAACCTGCCGGCCGCGCCACCAACAGCGGGAACTCCCCTGAGGGCCACGATTCTGGTCCAGAAGAACACCGTTTTGTGGGTCAGGCTGTGATTGGGATCACTTAAATGCCTCTTTTCGGAGACCATCGAGTGCTCCTTATGGACAAATTCGGGAAACGGGAACACAATTCTCTCACCGGCGACGCTACCGGTGCGGTTCCGGGCCGATATTGATCGTGCGGGAATGCCTTGAGCGCGATTCGTGGCTGCCGAGTTGCCGCGAAGTGAGTAGGATCACTTTTTTATGTGCGGCCAAACACCGCAAATGGTGCAAAGCCTGTGAGACTATTCGAGCGCACCAGAAGGAGGTACCCATGGCGGACTTATTAAAGCCAGGTTGGACGAAACCCTCCACGATCCTCTTCGCCACGGAAGTTCCGCCCAACGAAAAGGCCTTCTCGTTTGCGCTTGCCCAAGCCCGGGAATTCAACTCCGAACTTATCCTTTTTCATGCTTATGACACGCTTGTCGTATCTGCCGCGGAGTCTTCGGGCATTCGTTACTACGACTACGCCGCAGCCGCGCGGACGGAGAAGGAGCACCTCGAGCCGCTTGCCGCGCGCGTTCGCGAAGCGGGCCTGAAATGTGAAGTCGTGGCTCGCCCCGGACTGCCCGCCGACGAAATCCTCGCCTTTACGCGCGAGCGCCAGGTCGACCGCATCGTGATGGGCACTCATTCGCCCGGTCCCATTGGCAAACTATTGGTAGGCTCGGTGGCTGAAGCGGTATTGCGCACCGCCTCATCTCCGGTTTACGTCATCGGCCCCGAAGTCGTCGACGGCAGTTATCGCAACTTCGCCACCCGCTCCATTCTCTGCGCCGTCAGTCTCCATGAGCCGAGCACTGAGGTCGCCGCCTTTGCCGCTGAGCTGGCTGCGCAGCACAGCGCGCGGCTGATTGTGCAGCACGTTATTCGGCCCCAGGACCGCGCCGAATTCCTCGCCGGCCGCTCCCTCGACGAGATAGAGGCAAGCATGCTCGCTCTCATTCCCCGGAGTCTGCAAGGCCAGATTGCCGTCCAGACCGTTGTCGTGCCCGGCGATCCCACCGAAGAACTCCTTTATCAGAGCCGTGCTCAGCACGCTGATCTGATTGTGCTGGGTGCGCAGGGCGCTTCGGCGTTCGCGGCCATTACCCGGCATGGCGTCGTTTATAAGACCCTGGCCCACGCCCACTGCCCGGTTATCACGCTTTCGCCGGTGGTTCTGGCGCAGTGCGGCTCAAAGGCGGAGAGCCCGCGCGCGGCTGAAGCGTACATGGCCGGTGTTTTTTAGCTTCTTTCCGCCTCTGCCGGCCGAACGATCGCACTCTGCAATGGCCATCGCGGTCTCGCGGCGGGCGCCAATCTTCACGAGGACTCGCACCCAAGCCGGATTCTCTGCGTTTGCGCTATACTTGCCGCATTGGACCCGATCGATTCCCGGCCGGTTAGGCTTGGCCGTTTGCGAGGTGCGTCTTCACAAAAGACATCGCCATCCGCATGACCGACGTTCCGCTGGCGCAGACAACGCGCTGGCGCGCCGTGGTTCGCGTCCTCCGAAGTCCAATAGATAGTTTGAGTTGTGCTCTTCTTCCCTCTTCCTGTCATCTATGCGGCTCGCCCCTGCCCGCGCTATCTTCCGTTCCAATTTGTGATGTCTGCTGGTCAGAGTTTTCTGTTCAGGCCAGCCCAGTGTGCGCGCGCTGCGGTGACGCGCTCGGGGTCCCTGAAAGCCCTTCACATTCAACGCTTTGCCGTGCTTGCCGGCTGGCGCCGCCGCCGTTCATCCGAGCCGTCTCCTACGGCCTGTATAAGGGGCGCATGCGGGAAGCCATTCATGCGCTCAAATACGATCGCCTGCATCCGGCTGCCCGGGAACTCGGGGCGATGCTGGCCCATGCCATCGCGCAACTTTGCAGCGAAGCTCCGGCCCAAATGCTCGTGATTCCCGTGCCTCTGCATCGCTCCAAACTCGCGCAGCGAGGATTCAATCAGTCGCGATCACTCGCCGTCGAGGCGCTTCGATTCCTGCGCACATCGCGTCCTGAATGGCGCCTTACGCTTGCTCCCAGCACTCTCATGCGTCTACGCGCCACCGATACCCAGGCGGGCCTCACGCCCCGTCAGCGCCGCCTGAACGTGCGCGGCGCATTCTCCGTTTCCGATCCGTCACAGGTTGCGGCGCAGCAGGTGTTGCTGGTCGATGACATTCTCACCACGGGAGCCACGGCGCGGGCCGCCGCGCAGGCCCTGCTCAAAGCCGGCGCAGCTTCGGTTTGGGTCGCAACTCTGGCGCGTGCGCAGCGTGCCGTGGGACTTGGACGATCGCCCGGCAATGCGACTTTCAAAGACAGCGAGTTCGAAGGAAGCGAAGCTTGGGAGGAAATCGATTCACCGGCAGGCGCTGCCGCGCATGCAACGCCGTCAGGTTTGCCGACCGTGCCGGAGCCGCCACAGTTTTAAACCGGGGGGAAGAGATGTCGTTGGGAAAAGCCATGATTCACGCGCGCAAGCAGAAGGCAATCGCCAAAGCTGTCGTGCTGGCCGCCGACCATGGCCATTCGCCGCACGCCCACGCGCACATTCTGCAGATGCCTGTACTGGTGCTCAACGCCTCTTATGAGCCGATCAATATCTGCGGCGCCCGCCGCGCGCTCGTGCTGGTGCTCAAGGGCATCGCGCGCACGGAGGAGGAGCACGGCCTGTCTCTTCACGCGCAGCGCACCATCATCGCCATGCCATCGGTCATTCGTCTTCTTGAATACCGCCGCATCCCTCACCAGACGCGCGCCCTCTCGCGCAAGAACATCCTGTTGCGCGATCGCAACACCTGCCAGTATTGCGGCGAAGCCTATCCGCCCAGCGAGCTCACTCTCGACCATGTCGTTCCGCGTTCCCGCGGCGGCAATTCCACCTGGGAAAATCTCGTCGCGTGCTGCCACGAGTGCAACCGCAAGAAAGGTAATCGCCTGCTCGACGAAATTGACGACATGATCCTCTTGCGCGAGCCGCGCCCCTTCTCGCTCCACACCAGCCGCCAGATCATGCGCATGCTGGGACGCTCGGACGACCGCTGGCGGAAATACCTGTTCTATTGAGCGTCAGCTCTCCGATCTCCGCGTCGACTTTCCATTGACTCGGCCCATCGATTCCAGTATGTTCACCGTGCACGGGTTGCGCTGAGGCCGCGTCTGGCCGATTTCCCGTCGCGGAAAATTTTCATTCGCTCTCGCCGCGATCCCGAACGCGCGGCCATCATCGTTCACCGAACCGAAATCGATCGATACTGAATTCGATCAGCTGCTTTTTCCAAGGGACGACTCACATGAAGATTCAAAAGTGCATCGCGGCGCTGTTCCCCTTCATCGTTCTCGCGACAAACCCGCCCATCCCGTCCGCCGCCCAGAACCCGCTCACCGCTCTAGCCGATGCGGCCAAGGAAAAAGCCGCGGAAACCGCCATTGAAGACCTTCTGAACAACCAGCTCCCGCTCACGCTCAACGCCAAAGACGTGTATCCCACCGTGACCACGCTCCCCGGCGGCCCGTTTAGTCCCCAGCCATTGCAACTCACTGCCGACGAGCTCAATCAGCCGATCGCTCCCGGCGACTACACCATCAACACGCTCGACTTTTGCTCAGAGTATTCCGTCCACCAGCCGGGAGCCGGCGTTGCCTACGTGCTCGGCCCGTACGAGGGCAAAGCCGCGGGCGCCATCGGCGCACTCATCTGGCGCGGAACCGTCGAGTACAACACGCCACCGTCCTCGCTTCAGGCCGTCTCCTGGGCCATTCAGTCCGGCCTGACCTACTCGCAAATGCCGAAGACCTATCAGGCCATCATCGATCAGGTGATTCCCGACTTCAAAGGTGAAATCACCGGCGACTTTGTCACCAATCTCGAAAACACGTACAACGGTTACGCCGGCACGGTGAAGCTTCCTCCGCTCGATACGATGCTCGCCAAGATGGGCACCCCCGGGCAGTTGGCGCTCGATGCCGAACGGCAGCGCGCCATTCTCACTGCCCAGAACACAAGCGACCAACTAAAGCAGCAGACGCTTTTCCAGGGCCAGGAGAGCGGAATCTACACGCCCGTGAAAGCTGAAGACGGCCCATGGACCGAGCGGGTCAAGGGCCAGGTCTACATGAAGCTGCTCATCGCGGGCGGCAACATGGCCACCAATAACGTGATGCAGATTCGCATTCTGCCTTCGCCGACCGCAAACGCCGCCAACGCTACCGGCGGCGCGCGCCTGCTTCGCGCTTCGTATGGCGAGCCGCAGATCACCCCCTCGATCGCCGCCGTGGCCATCACGATGGCCGCCCTGATGCAGGGCATGCTCGGTTACTCGCAGGGCCAGGGCGCGCAGGCTCTCGGCCAAGTGCCTGTTGTTTCGCAGTCCGCACCATCATCCACGCCGGCCGGCCAGGTGCAGACGACCGAGGGCACAGTGACTGTCATACACGCCGGAACCACGACCCCGGTTCCTCTCAATCCCGGTGACCCCGTCAATCAAAACGACACCATTCAAACCGGACCCGGAGGCAGAGTCGACATCCTCTTTAGCGACCACACTGAATTCACGATCGGCGAGAAGGCCAAACTCAAGATCGACGACTACGTCTACAACCCGAACGCCAATTCAGGAAACAAAGCGCGCTACAGTTTTCTTCAAGGCGCGTTTCGATATCTCAGCGGGTTGATCGCGAAAAAAGATCCAACGGACGTCAACATCGACACTCCCGTCGGGAGCCTCGGGATTCGCGGCACCGAGTTCGTTGCCAAGTCCGACGGCACGTCAACCAATCTCGAAATCGACCTCATCTCGGGTGCGGTCGCGCTCACGCCCACTGGCGGAGCCGCCGGGCCCACAGAATCCGCGCCCGTCCAGATCGAAGTCACTGCCGCGGGGACCCAGGTGCTGCCCCTCACCCAGGATCAGTACAACACGATCCTCAGCCAGTTGAATGTTGCCGTGCCCACCAGTTGAACCTGCCATCAGTACGCCAGCGCCACCGCGTCGCAGCGCATCTCAGAGCCGGCCGCGTAGACGCGGTCGGTACCCTGTTTGCGAAGCTCGATGCACTCGTAGCGCCCGAAGCTGCCATCGCTCTCGCCCATCGGCCAGCCCAGATCGGTGAGCGCCTTGCGCGTTTCGGCAGGAACGCCCGCTTCGAGTCTCAGCAATCCCCGGCGCCCAAGCCCAGGCCGATCTTCACCCATCGATTGCGACGAGCCTTCATGATGCCAGCGCGGGCTGTCGGCTGCGGACTGCACATCCAGTCCGTAATCCACGCGGTTGAGGATGATCTGCGTCTGTCCCTGCGGCTGCATGTCGCCGCCCATCACGCCGAACGAGAGCCACGGCACGCCGTCTTTCGCAGCGAATCCGGGAATAATCGTCTGGAACGGCCGCTTTCCCGGCGCGTAAATATTAGGATGGCCGTCCTCGAGCGAGAACAGCTGCCCGCGGTCTTGAAACATAAACCCCAAACCATCGGCGACCAGTCCCGACCCCATTCCACGAAAGTTCGATTGAATAATCGACACCATCATCCCGTTCTTGTCCGCCGTCGTAAAGTACGTCGTATCGCCCTGGCTCGGCGCCTGTCCCGGGGCAACGCGATCGTTGATTGCATCCAGCCGGATCAGCTTCGCTCGCTCCTTCGCATACTCCTTTGAGTTGAGCCACTCAATCGGAATCTTCGCAAAGTGCGGATCGGCATAGTATCGCGCGCGATCCTCGTAGGCCAGCCGCTTGGCCTCGATCTGCACCTGCAGCGCGTTCGCCGACTGAAATCCGTAGCCACGCATATCGAAGTTCTCGATGATGTTGAGCATCTGCAAAGTAGCCAGTCCCTGCGTATTCGCGGGCATTCCGTAAACGTCCACGCCGCGGTATCTGGTCACCAGCGGCTCAACCCATTCGGCATGATGGTCGCGCAAATCGTCAGCTGAGAGCCATCCGCCGATGCGCTTGAAATATGCGTCGATGGTCCTGGCGATCGGCCCGTCGTAAAACGCGTCGCGCCCGCCTTGCGCAATGGTCTGGTACGTGCGCGCCAGGTCGGGATTCCGCCGCACCTCGTATTCGCACGGTGGTTGCCCATCCGGCTGCAGGTACGTCTTCATCGCATTCGCCGTCTCTTCAATCGCGGAGCCGGCGCGCTGAAAGAACTTCACATCGCTGTTGATGTAGTAGCCGATAATCTGCGGCGTGGGATCGCCGGCCTGGCAGGCTTGAATCGCAGGCTCAAACAACTCCGCCCATTGCAGCTTTCCGTATCGCTGGTGCAGCGTCCACCATCCGTCCAGCGCGCCCGGTGTCGAAACGCTCACCGCGCCCACCGACGGAATGGACCCGTTCACTGCGCGCGAGCGCACGGTTGCGAGCGAGAGCGACTTGGGCGACCGGCCCGAGCTTGCCATACCCATCAGCTTGCTTGCCTTCGGGTCCCACACAAACGCGAAGCAATCGCCGCCCAGCCCGCTGCTGGTCGGCTCAACAAAGCCGAGCACGGCATTCGCAGCCACCGCCGCATCGACCGCAGAGCCTCCGCGCTTCAGCATCGCGATCGCGGTTTGTGTCGCCAGCGGATGCGCCGTCCCCGCCGCGCCGTTCAATCCCAGCGCAGGAGAGCGCGTCGCAAAGGTCGCGCCCGAAGGCCGGTCGCCTGCATGCACATCGGGGCGAATGAATCGTTCCGCGCCCGCGGGTTGAAACTTCGGCGGCTCCGGCATCCCATCCGAAGGGCTTTGGCCCCGAACCATCGCGGGGTTCCGGATCGCTGCGGCTGTTGCCGCGGTTGCAAGAGGAAGTGTCTGGATAAAGGTTCGGCGGCGCATGGCATGGCCCTCCTCATCAATCTACATGGCGCTGCCTCGGCCGAGTACAATGGCCGCGATGACCGCGCGCCGAAACATCCTGCTCACAGCAGCTCTCCTCGCTGCCGCCCGCACAGCTCTTTCGCAACCCCCTGACCTCGGCCCCAATGTCTTCGTCTTCAATCCCTCCATGCCTGCAACTGCCATTCAGCAGCAGATCGACAAGGTCTACGCGATTGAGCAGCACAGTGAATTCGGCCCCGCGCGTTACGCCCTGCTTTTTCTTCCCGGGAGCTACAAGGTCGACGTGCCCATTGGTTTCTACACACAGGTTCTCGGCCTGGGCGCCACACCTGATTCCGTCCGCATCACCGGCAACGTGCACGCCGACGCGAGTCTCCCGCGCAACAACGCGACGTGCACCTTCTGGCGCGCCGCTGAGAATTTCTCCGTCGCACCCGCCGGCGGCGCCATGCAGTGGGCGGTCTCGCAGGCCGCGCCCTTTCGCCGCATGCACATCTACGGCAATCTCGTGCTTCACCAGAATCATGGCTGGGCCAGCGGCGGCTGGATGTCTGACGATTTGATCGATGGCAACGTGGATTCGGGCTCGCAGCAGCAGTGGATTGCGCGCAACAGCAGATGGGGCACATGGACCGGCGCGAACTGGAACATGGTGTTCGTGGGCGACGTCAATCCTCCTGCCGGTGAATGGCCCTCGCCGCCGTACACAAGAATTGCAACCGTCCCCGTGGTCCGCGAAAAGCCGTTTCTCTTTGTCGACACGCACGGAAGCTATCTCGTCCGCATCCCCGCGCTCCGCCGCAACAGCTCCGGAATTACCTGGCAAGACGGCATCACTCCCGGCCGCACCATTCCCCTGAGCCGATTTTTCATTGCGCATCCCGCGGATACCGCGGCCGCGATCAACATGCAGCTCGCCGCGGGCAAGAATCTGCTGCTCACGCCCGGCATCTACGAGCTCACCGGACCGATCCGCGTCACGCGGCCAAACACCGTCGTTCTCGGGCTTGGCTTCGCCACTCTTAAGCCCGTCAACGGCACCGCCGCGCTCACCACCGCCGATGTCGATGGCGTGATCGCCGCCGGCCTTCTCATCGATGCAGGTCCCGTCGAATCTCCGGTGCTTGTCGAAGTCGGCCCCGCCGGCAGCCGCGCCAACCACGCGCGCAATCCGATTTGTTTCGATGACATTTTCTTCCGCGTCGGCGGAGCCGGCGTGGGCCGCGCGCAGGTCGACCTACGCATCAATTCCAACGACACCATCATCGATCACACGTGGGTGTGGCGAGCCGACCACGGCTCGGGCGTAGGCTGGGACCTCAATACCAGCGCCAACGGCCTTGTCGTCAATGGCAATCGCGTTACGGCCTACGGTCTCTTCGTAGAGCATCACCAACAGTATCAGGTCGTTTGGAACGGCAACTCCGGGCGCACTTATTTTTACCAGTCTGAAATCCCTTACGATCCGCCTGATCAGTCCAGCTACTCAAGCGGCCCCGACAGAAACGGCCACGCCATCGACGGATGGGCTTCGTACAAAGTCGCGGATGGAGTCTCGACCCACGAAGCTTGGGGCCTCGGCATCTACTCGGTCTTTCGCCATCCCAATGTCGAGCTCACGCGCGCAATCGAAGCGCCCGTCGAGCCAGGTGTTCGGTTTCATCACATGATTACCATCGCGCTCGACAACCTCGGCCAGATTTCTCACGTCATCGACGATGCCGGCGCGGCCGCCACTGCGCGGCCGCACGTCGCGCAAAAGCTCGCCGAATTCCCTTGATTGTTTCAGCGGCTGGGACTCGGAAGGAGCAGGGACATTCAGGCCCCCGGATCGACGCGATAGATGCCTCCGACCTTCAGGCCCGGAGGAGGCCGATGCCGTTTGCCTCCCCGCGACGTCTTTTCGGCGCACCCCGTCTTCAAATCCCTGCACCCTCATCGCGTTTATGCGAATCTAATTGAAGGCATATTCGTTTGAACGCCGCGCCTCCCCGGCCCTTCCAGAATCCAAGGTCTCCAAGCCACACAGGAGAAACTGTTGTCCGTGATCGACTCCACAATGCCCGCTTTGCCGGCCGATCCCACCGCCGCCCCCCAGCTCAATGGGAAGGGAGCGCGTCCGACCCGAATGGAGAATCCCAACCCCGCCCTGCAGGCGGCCTGGAAACCGAGGGTCAATCCGTGGCTGATCGCGATGACCGTGGCGCTCGCCGCGTTTATGGAGGTGCTGGACACCTCCATCGCCAATGTGGCCCTGCCGCACATCGGCGGTTCATTGGGCGCGAGCACCGACGAGGCCACGTGGGTGCTGACGAGTTACCTGGTCTCGAACGCCATTGTCCTGCCGCTCGGAGGATGGGCTTCTTCGCTCATGGGCCGGCGCAACTTCTTCGTTCTCTGCATCACCATCTTCACCATTTCCAGCTTTCTTTGCGGCGCCGCTCCATCTTTGCCCATCCTTCTGCTTTGCCGCGTCCTGCAAGGCGCGGGCGGTGGCGGCATGCAGCCCATGGCGCAGGCCATCATGGCCGACAGCTTCGAGCCGCATAAGCGCGGTCAGGCCTTTGCTCTTTACGGCCTCGTCGCCGTGCTCGCGCCGTCAATCGGTCCTACGCTCGGCGGCTGGATCACCGACAACTTTTCCTGGCGCTGGATCTTTTTCATTAACATTCCGGTTGGCATTCTCGCTTTCATCCTTGTTACACGCCTCGTCGAAGATCCGCCCTGGATCAAGGCCGATCCTTCCAGGCTGCGCAACATGGATTACGTCGGCCTCGGCTTTCTCACCCTCGCTATGGGCGGCCTGCAGGTCATGCTTGACAAGGGCGAAGAGAACGACTGGTTCTCCTCTTCCTTCATCTGCTTCTTTGGCGTTCTATTTGTGGTCGGCATGGTAGGCCTTTTCGTCTGGGAGTGGCGGCAGAAAGACCCGCTGATTAACCTGCGCCTCTTTCGCTATCGAAACTTCGCCATTTGCTGCTTCCTCATGATGCTGGTGGGAGGTGTTCTCAATGCCAACACCGTACTGCAGCCGCAATTCACGCAGCAGTTGCTCGGCTACACTGCAACCACCGCCGGTCTCGCTCTCACTGCCGGCGGCGTCACCCTCGTTTTCATGATGCCTCTGGCGGGCATCGCCACGGGCAGAATCTCCGCTCGCTACCTGGCTGCTTTCGGCTTCATGATGCTGGTCATCACCTTTCGCTACGCGGCCGCCGTCACCAATCTCCAGATGAGCTTTGCCGAGGCATCGTGGCTGCGCGTGGTGCAAATGTTTCCGCTGCCTTTCTGTTTTATTTCCATCACCAACGCGGCGTATGTGGGAATGCCAAAAGAGCAGAGCAACCAGGTCGCCGGCCTCATCAATTTCGTGCGCAACATCGGCGGCTCCATTTTGATTTCCATCACCAACGCCCAGGTCACGAGCCGGGCCATGTGGCACGAGCAGCATCTTCAACAGGCCATGCAGCCCGGATCCATTGGGTACGACCTGCACACGCAGGCACTCACCGGCGCCTACAATCAGGCATTTGGAGCCGCCAATAGCGCGGCCCTCGCGCTGGCTCAGATTTACAGGCAGATGATCGCTCAGGCGACTATGCAGGGCTACCAGGATGTCTACATGGAGCTCTCGTATGCCTCGATCATTCTGGTGTTTCTCGCGTTTCTCCTCAGCAAGAACAAGCCCGGCGAGGGGGGCGCCGGCGCAGGCGTGCACTAATCCTGCCGCTGTGCTCCACGCCGTAGCCCTCTGCGCAAATTCGGTCTATAATTCCTCCCGAGATTTTCACTCAAGTCAGAAGATGCCCGCTCGTTGACATCTGCAGGGGGGAGGCTTTCATGTTGAAGTCAATTCTGCTCTTTTTTGCGGTAGTTCTTTTGGCCGTTGCGGTTTTTCCGCTGCAAGGCCGAAGTGCTCAAGAGACCAAGCCCGGGCCGGCCCTCACTCCTCCGCAAGCGGTTGCTCCTCCGCCGGCTGGTCCCGTCAGGAATCCCGTAAAGCCCACCCCCGAATCGCAGGCCAAAGCCAAAAGCATCTATCAAATCGATTGCGCCATGTGCCACGGCGACAATGGAAACGGTAAAACCGATCTCGCCACCAGCATGGAGCTCACCTTGTCTGATTGGACCGACCCCAAAACTCTTGCCGGCAAGGAAGACTGGGAGCTGTTTAACATCATCCGCGTGGGCAAGGACAAGATGCCTCCGGAGTCTGACGGCCGCGCCACCGACACCGAGGTCTGGAACCTCGTCATCTACATTCGCTCGTTCTCGAAGCAGCAACCCGCGGCGCCCGCCGCGCCGGCGCAGTAGCTTCGCCGCATCTGTCGGCGTTTTCTTTCGTCCCCGTCGGCTATCATCATGGGGCGATGGCAAGAATCGCTGACTTCGAAAACAAATGGGCGCTCGTAACCGGCGCGAGCTCCGGAATTGGCGTCGCGCTTGCGCGCGAGCTCGCGACGCATGGCGCAAAGCTCATCCTCACTGCTCGGCGCCGCGAACGCCTCGATGCCCTCGCCGCCGAGCTCGCTGCTCGAGGCGCAGAGACGCGCGTCGTCGTCGCCGATCTCAACGATCCCGCAGCTCCCGGCGAGATCCTCGCCGCAACTGAGGGCGCCGGCCTCGTCGTCGATATCCTCATCAACAACGCAGGTTTTGGCCTCTTTGGAGCCTTCGCCACCAGCGACGCCGATCAGGCGTCGAGCATGGTGCGCGTCAACTGCGAAGCCGTTGTCCGGCTCTCGCGCCTGTTTCTCTCGCGCATGGTCGAGCGCCGTCGCGGCTGGATGCTCGTTGTGGCATCGAGCGCCAGCTTTCACCCCATCCCCTACCTCTCCACCTACGCAGCCACCAAGGCCTTCGACCGCTCATTTGCGCTCGGCGTCGCAGCCGAGGTCGCGCGCTTCGGCGTAAACGTGTCCGCGCTCTGCCCCGGAACCACCGAGAGCGAGTTTTTCGAAGTCGCAGACGCCAGCCGCTTTCGGGGACTCGGCACCCAATCAGCTGAAGCAGTTGCGCGCATCGGCCTTCACGGGCTCGCGCGCGGCAAGCGCACCATCATTCCCAAAGGCAGCAGCAGATTTCGCTCGTTCTACGTTCGTTTTTTGCCGGTTCCGGTCATCACCTGGGTGATTGAGAAGTTCGCCCGGCCGAAAAGGTAGCCGCGGCACTCACGATTGCGGCACCAAACCAAAAGAATCGTAAAACCGGTTCACATCCGCATCGCGCCGCGCGCTCAATGAGGGATGCGTCGCCAGCAGCATGTAGAGATGGGAGCCGGCCAGAATCAAGCGTCCATCCAGAACGCCGCCGCCCGCGTTGCGCGCCATAAAATCGCGAATCTTATATCCGTCGCGGTCGTGCGTCGATTCGCTGATCAGGCTCGTCTGTGTGCGCCCCAGCGCGCCGTCCCGGGCCATATCCAGCGTTCTTTCCTGGTCCTCGCCCGCAGCTTGTTCCATTGGCGGATTGTCCGCCCACGCCACGGCAAAAGTGGTGTCAGGATCGACTTCGGTTTCGATCATCGGCACCTGCTCCACCGCTCCGTGATCGGTGTATACGGGGATTTGCGTCTCGCTCGCCGGCCCCGGCAACTGCACTTTGAACCCGTCCGCGCTCCGGTCGACGGTTTGCCATGCAGCCGCCCCTCCGGATGGATTTGCCCCGCTTCCCGGGCCGCCAAATCCGAGGTCGGCCCGATAGTCCCACGCCAGGTAGGCAATGACTCCGATCGTAAGGATCACAGACACGAGGATGAGTGGCCGGCTCACGCTTCAAGGGTGCCCAATTTTCCCCCTTGTTTTCAAGCAGATTCCCCTTTTGGGCCAAATTGCCGTGTCAGAGAGGTAAAAAAAACGTCGAAACCGGCTTATTTCCACACATGTCATGCGCCGTGCGACCAATAGGCCTTGCAACCTTTTCAAAGATTAGGCATCCTAACAAGTAATTAGCAGAGGCTTCCCCAAATGTCCCGCCAAAGAAAGGCAACAACTCTCTCTTGAGGGTTCTTCGGAACCTCTTCCCAAAATCCCCCCTGGTTACCCTCCCTACACTGCCTCTCGAGCGGGCCTACCGGAAGGTAGGCCCACATGCTCCCGCTCTCAATGACAGCTCAATCCGTGGATCTGCGGCTGCCTTTCGCGAACGTCGCATTCACCACAATAGAATTGTTTGAGCGATGCGCTCATGCTCTCGAAGAGGCTCCATGTCAACTTCTGAGACCATCGTCTCGGGAATGGCTCGCGCGGGACTCAGCCCCAGCCGCGCAAGCGTCGAGAGGTCCCGCGTCCCCAAAACGACCCGTCCAACCCGCTTCGAGCGCATTGAGGCTGAGGAACTGACCATTTCTGCGCCTCTTCCCCGCAGCGCCACCAATGGCGTTGAGTGGCTGCCAGTTCCCGGCTGGGACCTTTCGTGGCTCTGGGCAGGGTTTTCCACCCGCAAAGGCGGCCTGAGCCTCGCCTACTGCCAAGAAGGAGCGCCGCCTGAACTCAATCTTGGCTTTGCCTCAGCCGACGACCCGGAAACCGTCCTTGCCAATCGCCGCCTGCTCGCGCAGGCCATCACATCCGATCCGGAAACTCCGCTCATTTCGCTCCGCCAGTTCCATTCGAACCTGATCGTCCAGGCGGACCGCGCCGACGCAGCGCGCGCCCACCCGCATAAAGCCGACGGACAAATGACCGACGAGCCCGGTCTGCTGCTCGCCATCCAGACCGCCGACTGCATCCCAGTGCTGGTGGCCGACCGCAAACGGCGCGCTGTGGCTGCCTTCCATGCAGGCTGGCGTGGAACCGTCAAGCGCATCGTCGAAACCGGCGTCGGCAGAATGCGCCTCGCTTTCGGGTCTCGCCCCGAAGATTTGATTGCCGCGATCGGCCCCGGCATCGGTCTTTGCTGCTACGCCGTCGGCGACGAAGTTCTCTCTGAATTCGAATCGCAATTCTCTTACTCGCGCGAATTGTTCAAAGAGGTCTTCGATACCGATCCGGTGCGCCGCAAATATCCCATGCTGTTTCTGACGCAACGCGCGCCCGGCCACTCTCCCACCCGACCCAGCCTGCATGTCGATCTGGTGGAGGCCAACCGCCGCCAGCTCCTCGCGGCGGGACTCAAGCCCAAAGCGATCCGGGTCATCGGCGGCTGCACGCAATGCCACAACGATCTGTTCTTCTCGCATCGCGCATCGCACGGCTACACCGGCCGCATGATGGCCGTCATCGGCATTGCGAGTGCACGCAAACACTCCGGCTGCTAGTGGAAAGCAATCTGTCTTTTCGGGAATTGGGTTTTTGCTACGATGCCTTCGCCTCGCCCGGATTGACCAGGTCGCGCAGTTCCTTTGAAGGTTTGAAGTAGGGAACTTTTTTGGCGGGAACATCCACGCGTGCGCCGGTCTTGGGGTTGCGCCCGATGCGGGGCTTGCGCTGGCGGATGCGAAACGAGCCGAAGCCGCGAATCTCGATCTTGTCTCCGCTCTGCAGAGCACCAATCACTGAACCGAAGATGGTCTCAACAATCATCTCTCCGTCGCGCCGGGTCAAATCACCCAGGCCAGTCACCTTCTCCACCAAGTCCGCCTTTGTCATCTCCCGCTAACCTCCGCATCCAGCATAAACGGATTGTGCCGAGGAAAGCACGAAAATGCAAGCCCCTTTCTGGAAATTATCCTTTGCGCATCAGCAATTTGGCCAATTGGCCATTGGCTGCCGCTGGACTGTTGCCTGGGCCTTTGTCCCCCATCAGTAACGTCGATTGCGTCCGCCCGCGCCTCAATTTGAGGGGCGCGCCCACTTCATAAGGTACAGTGATTGTCGTACCTCCAAAGTCTTCATGGGCTATCCGAAATACTCGATCGTCATACCCGCATTCAATGAGGCCGCTCGTATCGGTGGCGCGCTTCGGGCCGTTGCCGCCTGTATCCACGAGCGCCATTGGAGCGCCGAGATTGTCGTGGTTGACGATGGCTCGCGCGATGAAACCGCCGCTATCGTAGACGCATTTGCCGCCAATTCCTCTGAGGTCCGTTTGCTCCAGAATCCAGGCAATCATGGAAAGGGTTACAGCGTGCGCAACGGTCTGCTCCACTCCTTCGGCGAGATCGTTATGTTCACTGACGCCGACCTCTCCGCGCCCATCGAGGAAGCTGAAGATCTTTTTGCCGCCATCGCCGCGGGCGCTGATATTGCCATCGGCTCGCGATGGCTAGAGCGCACGCGTCAAACCATTCGCCAGCCACTGTACCGTCAGTTCTTCGGCCGCTGTTTCAATGCCGTCACCCGCGCCGTCATGGGGCTGCCCTATGCCGACACGCAGTGCGGTTTCAAAGCGTTCACCCGCGCCGCCGCGCAAACCGTCTTCCAGCTCCAGACCATCGAACGCTGGGGCTTCGATCCCGAGATCCTCTTCATCGCGCTCAAGCGCGGATACCGTGTCGTTGAAGTTCCGGTTAGCTGGGCTCACGACGAGCGAACCCGCATCAGCTATCTCCGCGATGGAGCCCGGATGCTCCAGGATATCGCCATCGTTCGCTGGAACGCGCTCCTTGGCCGCTACTCGAAGCAGGTCGAACGCATACATCGCGCCGGCCTGGTCAAGTAGCCGGCTTGGGCGTCGCTCATGCGTCCAGGCGTATGCTGAGTGCCATGCGCGTGCTGTTGCTCATGATTCCGCTCGCCTTCACGAGCTCGGTGGCGTTCGGTCAAGCCGCGGCACCTGCCTTTGACGTTGTCTCGGTCAAGCCGTGCCAAAGCTCAGTCGGACCGGATTACAACAATCGACTGACATACTCGCCGACTGAATTCACGGCCAGGAACGCCACATTGAAGCGCCTGATCGCGGATGCTTACGGTCTCCAGCTGGATCAAATATCCGGGCCCAGCTGGCTCGACCAGAACGAATACGATGTCGATGCAAGAACCACTCAAGCGTCTACAAGAAACCAGATGGAGGAGATGTTGCGAAGCGTACTCTCCGAGCGATTCAACCTGGTCGAGCACACCGTGATGCGGGAGATGCGCGTCTACGCGTTGGTGGTCGCCAGCACCGGTCTCAAGATCCGACCGGCAGACGAGCGAGATTCCATCGAGCCGCGCGCCGGATTTCATTTTCGCGGCGATATGCGCCAATTCGCTGATCTGCTCGCCCTTCAGTTCTCCATACCGGCCGCGGAGAATCCCAACCAGCCGTCGCGGGCTTCGCTTGCAAATGAATCCCAGATTCCGGTGATCGACGAGACCGGTCTTACCGGCATCTTTGACTTCAATGTTGATATGCATCCCGAGTTGGGAATTGACATGTTCACATCCTGGCAAAGGGCTCTGCGGGACCAGCTGGGACTGAGAGTCGAGCCCCGCAAAGACAATGTAACCGTGCTCGTTATAGACAGCGCGGCAAGAATTCCCACCGCAAACTGACTGCTGGAGCAGCGCGAACCCAATCTACAGGTCCAGTCTCACCGTGAATGCGAAAAACATCCGAGCGCACCACGCTCCCCCGCGTCTGTCACACAGAACCACGAGGCTCGGATGACTACCACCCTTCGCGCGCTGGCCTTGCTGCACAACCAACTCCCCTGCGCACTCGCAGCCGCGGTTCTCACGCTCGTCGCCCCGTTCGCTCTCGCGCAATCGGACGTCCTGCCTCTTACAACTCCATCCGGTAAACCGCCCGCCTTTACGATCGTCTCAATCAAGCGGCATGGGACGGCGTCAGGTGGAGGGGGAACGGAGGGCTGCTACGTCGACACCTGCCACTTCACCGGTAGACCGCTCCTTGCCTTCATCATGGTTGCGTACAATCTCTCGCAAAGACCCATCCTTGGCAATCCATTGCCAAGCGACTCGGACCTCTACGACCTCGACGCCAAAATCGATCCCGCAGACCTGCCCGCGACGCCGCTCTCTTCGCGCCAACTCGCTCACCTGCTCGAGCCCGTACTCGCCGACCGCTTCCAGCTTCGCGTCCATCATGAGATGCGCACCCTCCCCGTCTACCGCATTGTTCTCGCAAAAGGCGGCCTGAAGATGAAGGAATCCGCGTCGCCCGCGCCTGCCGCATTGGGCAGCCCGGAATTGCCCACCGGCGCCCCTCCCGGAAGCTGCTACCACACATCGGCCGGCAACGGCTTGCGCGTTGAGCGCGACTGCTCCATGAATGACATCAAAAACATCCTCGAAGGCCCCTCCGGCCGCTACCTCATCGACAAGACCGGTCTCACCGGCCGCTATGATTTCGAGCTGCATTGGACGCCCGACGATACGCCAGCCGACTCGCCGCTCGCCGGCGGCCCATCCATCTTCACCGCCGTCGAGGAACAACTGGGCCTTAAGCTCCAGCCCGCCAAGGCTCCGGTCGACGTGCTTGTCATCGACTCCGCCAAGCGCCCGTCGCAGAACTAGCGGTTGACCAATTTCCCGCACACCGCGTTTCGAGAAGCGTTGAACGAGCTGTGTGGGAATTCACTCTCAGGTTGTTGCTGAACCGGCCGGCGCAAACCCGAACAGCGAATCGACCGTTTGGAGGCCGCAATCCAAGGTTCGGTCCGTATTGCCGCCCAACCGTGAACGGCTGCAAGCCGCGGTTATTTTCCAATCAGAGCGGACCCGGCCGGAGAATACGGGTTAGCGGGCCGCACCGCTTCACGCTCCACAACGCCCTGAGAACCGGAATCCAACCGCCAGTACGCCCAGAGAGAAATGATCGTGAGGGCCAGAAGGATGAGCGGTGCGGTGTAGACCGAGTAGGCGACCGAAATTCCGCGGTAATGAGTCATCTGTAAAAGCACGATCCAGAAAACGTCGCCCGTGAATACGATGGCCGCGAGGACGAGCGCGAGCATCCATTT
>JASHSG010000332.1 GCA_030040935.1 Acidobacteriaceae bacterium
CGCCGCGCAGGCCTTGGAGTGGGCGAGGCCGCGCACCTGCCCTTCGGGTCAGCCGCCGAGGGGACCGTGCTGGCACAGGACCCGCCGCCTCACGCACAGGGTATCGAGCAACCCAGCGTGAGCCTGCTGGTGGCCGTTCCGGACGATGAGACTCCCGACGGGTATGTAATGCCCGATCTGACCGGTTTGCCCTTCGCGAGCGCGGAAATGGCGCTCAGGAAAATCGGAGTTAGAACCGCGCCTCCCGTTTATGTCGATGTACCGGTGCCGCCGGTGGGAAAAGCAGACGCGCCGATCAAATTGCCGGTGAGACCGGGAGACGTGGTGGCGCAATCACCGAGCGCGGGCACGCGCGTGGATCAAACGACGGTCGTGAAGCTGACGGCGGCGCGATAAGCGCAGGGACGGGAGAGAAAACCGGAATGGGACTGAGGGAGGATTTGGAAAAAATCACCGCGCAGGAGCAAGACCTGCGCCTGCCGCGCCTGGACGCTCACGTGGCGTGGGAACTTGGCTCGAAACTGCGGACGATGGCACTCGAGCGCAGGCACACATTGGTGGCCGAAGTCCGGCGCTTCGGGCAGCCGCTGTTTTATGCGGCGCTTGACGGCACGACGCCGGACAGTCCCGAATGGGTGCGCCGCAAAGGTAATGTTGTGGCGCGCTTCCATCGCAGTTCGTATGGCGTGGGAATGACGCTGAAGTTGAAGGGCACAACGCTCACAGAACGATACGGGCTGTCGGTGTCGGACTTCGCTGCCGATGGCGGTTCGTTCCCGCTCAACGTGGAGAGAGCGGGAGTCGTGGGCAGTGTAACTGTATCCGGCCTGTCGCAACGCGACGACCACAATCTGGTGGTGGAGGCGCTGTGCGGGCTTTTGGGGCGGGATTTTACTGAATTGCGGCTGGGGCCGGAAGAGGCGTAGCGGCCGCCGCTGGAATTTGAAGGATCGTTCATTCGCGGATTTGGCGAGAATACGCGAAATTAGGTGCTGCTATTGGTCGCGATACCAACCGCAGATCCCCGTTCGACTCACTCGCTGGCGGAATCACTCAGGGCAGGCTTTCGGCTGCGTCCCGCTGACGCCGAACTTCGCCGAGGACAAGAATCCTTCATTCAGTTTTCCTGATTGTTGATACGGTCTACGCGGTTTTCTCGATCAAAGCGACGAAGAAACCATCCGTGGGCAGAGCTCCGGGCAAAATGCGAAGCGCGCCATCAGGCGTGAGGCAATCGCGGAGCCTTGCGGCGCCGTTGGTCGTGAGGATTCCGTCCTTCGCCAGCGCAGCGATTTGCGACTCCAGAGAAACCAGCCGCCCATTTTGATTTTTGGCCAGCGCAGAAGACACGACCTGCTCATTTTCTTCGGGCTCGAGGGAGCAGGTGGAATAAAGTACGCGGCCGCCGGGACGAACCGCGCGCAAAGTAGCGGAGAGAATGGCCCGCTGGCGCTCGGCCTGACGCGGTAAGTCCTCCGCCTGCAGACGATGGCGGATTTCAGGATTGCGGCCGAGGGTTCCGGTGCCGCTGCAGGGAACATCGGCTAGGGCGAGGTCAAAGGCAGACTCTTCATTGAGCGCAGTTGCATCGGCCAGGCGGCATTCGACGCGGCTGGCATAGGCGGCAAGGCGAAGGCTGAGTTCGGCCAGACGATGCGGATTCGATTCGCAGGCCAGGACGCGAGCTTGGGGATTACGCTCGGCGAAGATGAGCGCTTTTCCGCCGGGGGCGGCACAGGCATCGAGGATGTTTTTCGGGCTTTGGTTGAGGGTGTTGCCGGAGCTGACGGCCAGCTCTGCAATGACTTGCGATCCTTCGTCCTGAATGCGGATCCGGCGCTCGCGAAATGCAGCAGTGGCGGCGACGTCGCCGGATCCGGCCGAGCGCGCCGCGGTGAGAATGGTTGCCGGTTCCAGAGTGATACCGGACTCTATGAGTTCCTTTTCGACGGAGAGATCTGTGAGCCGGACGATTCTTGCGGGCTGGGTCTGTCCGTGCTGGCAGAGGGCCCGTGCAGTTTCCAGGCCATAAAATCGCGTCCAGCGCTCCACAAGCCATGCAGGATGAGCATAGGCTCGTGCAATTGCGGAGACGGTTCTTCCCGGTTCGTTGTCGGCGGATCGAGCGGCCGCAAACTTGCGGAGGACGGCGTTCACGAGGCCGGAGGCGTAACGGTGGCCGGACTGCTTGGTCAGCTCGACGCTCTCATCGATGGCGGCGCGGGCGGGAATGCGGTCGAGGAATCGGAGTTGAAAAGCTCCCATGCGGAGAGCAACCGACACTTCCGGATCGAGTTTGGCCTCTCGCTTCTTAATCAGGTTCCCGAGTTGCTCGTCAAGCAGGATCTGCCAGCGAAGCACGCCGAGCACGAGATTTGTGACGAGATGGCGGTCAGCAGGTGACAGAGCGTCGATGGCTCTCGACCGCAGGAGGTCGTCGGAGTGAGCGTGAGCCCTGCGGCGCTCGAGGGCCAGCAAGACGTCGAAGGCGGATTTGCGCGCGCGAGAAATGGCAGCCACAGAAGTCAACCGAGGCGTGCGTCCGCGGGCAACGGGTTTCCGCGCAGAAATTCATCCGCGGTCATATGTTTCTTGCCTTCGAGCTGGACTTCGAGGAATTCGAGCCAGGTATTCTCGGCGCATGCAGCCAGGAAATGATGATTCTCCACGACCACCCAGCCCGGCTCGGCGAAGCCCAGGCCCTCGGCATAACTGCCACGCGCAATCGCCATGCGATGCACGATCAGCTTTTTGCCGTTGAGAGTGGTAAAGGCGCCTGGCCAGGGCAGAAAGCCGCGCCAGCGATCATAAACTTCATGCGCAGTGCGCGCCGCAAAGTCGATGCGCCCGTCTTCGCGGCTGAGAAGCGGTGCGAAAGTCGCGAATTTGTGGTTCTGCGATTGAGGTTGAATCGCGCCGCATTCCAACCCGGCCAGCGTCTCAACGACCAGTGCAGCGCCGGCACGCGCCAGCACAGGGAACAGGTCGATGGCGGTTTGCGTGGGGCCGATCTCCATAGTCTGCTGCAGCAGAATCGGCCCGGAGTCGAGGCCCTCTTCGAGAAGCATTGTCGTGTTCCCTGTATATGCATCGCCCATGGCGATGGCCCACTGAATGGGTGCAGCGCCCCGGTATCTGGGCAGCAGGGAGGCATGCAGATTGATGCATCCAAGACGTGGAAGCGCCAGCATCCAAGGCGGAATAATGCGGCCGTATGCAACGACGACGATGGCGTCTGGAGCGATTGAATCGAGCTGCGCGCGAAACTCCGCGTTGGTGCGGATCTTCTCGGGCTGCGTGATGGGAAGACGCGCATAAAGCGCGGCCTGTTTGATGGCGGGAGCCGTGAGCTGCTGATCGCGCCCCAATGGGCGGTCGGGCTGCGACACGACGAGCTCAATTTGATGGCCGGCCGCGAGCAATGCCTGAAGCGTCGGAACAGCAAACTCAGGAGTGCCGCAAAAGACGAGCTTGAGGCCTTTTCCTGCGTTCGTCATGCCATTGTTACCATGTTCCGTCGTTCTGCATCTTGCGAATCTTGCGCAGATTCAGGCTGCGCTTGAGCGGGCTCATGCGAAAGAGAAAAACGATGCCGTCGAGGTGATCGATCTCATGTTGGAAAGCGCGCGCCAGCAATTCCTCGCCGTCCATCTCGAACCATTTGCCATTTTCGTCCTGGGCGCGGATGCGAACCTTGGCGGCGCGAACGATTTTCTCGCGAATCTCCGGGAAGCTGAGGCAGCCTTCTTCCTCGTACTGTTTGCCCTCCGTCGAGATGATCTCGGGATTGATGAGGACGAGCCTCTGCTCGGCTTCCTTGCCCCCGCTCAGGTCGATGACCGTGATGCGCTTTGAGACGCTGACCTGAGGCGCAGCCAAACCAATGCCCTGCGAAGCGTAGGTGGTTTCGAACATATCGGCAACCAGCTTGCGCAAATCGTCGTTGAACTCGGTGACCGGTTCGCCGGGCTGCTGAAGCACCGGCTCGGGATATTTCACGATCTTCAGGATCATTGCCGCGCTAAAAGCTCCGTATCTGTTCGATGTAGCCGTCAAAGTTCCGTTTCAACTCCAAAAGGGAGTCGCCGCCAAACTTCTCGCGGGCCAGACTGGCCAGAACCAGCGCCACCATGGCTTCAGCCGCCACGCCGGCGGCCGGTACGACGCAGATATCGCTGCGCTCGTAGCTTGCGCTCGTGGGCTCGCGCGTGTCAAAGCGGACAGATTCGAGGGGCTGGCGGAGGGTTGAGATGGGCTTGAGATAACCGCGAACGACGATATCCTCGCCGTTTGAAACTCCGCCCTCGATGCCTCCGGCATTGTTATGCGGGCGCGTGAAGCGCGTGGGTTTTCCGGGCAGGTTTTCTCTGGCGTAGTGAATTGGATCGTGAACGCGCGAGCCGAAGGTTGCCGCGGCGGCCACTCCGCGGCCAATTTCAACCGCCTTCACAGCCTGCAAGCTCATCACGGCCCCGGCGAGCTGGCCGTCGAGGCGCTCATCCCAATTGGCATACGAACCCAGGCCTGCGGGAACCGAGTGTGCGACGACCTCGAAGATCCCGTTAACAGTGTCGCCGGCTTTCGAAGCAGCGTCGACTTCCTTCTTCATACGCGCTTCGGCAGTGGAATCGACGCAGGCGAGGACGACTTCTTCCTTGGTTGAAAGAGCCGCGACCTCTTCCCACGATGGGTCGCGGTCAAGCTCGGCCCTGCCCACGCGAATGACGTGGCTCGCGATTTCGATGCCGAGCCTGCGCAACAGAAGCTTGGCGAAGGCTCCTGCGGCGACGCGGGCAGCGGACTCGCGCGCCGAGGCACGCTCCAGCACGTAGCGCGCGTCAGGGAAGTTGAATTTGAGGGCGCCGGCCAGATCTGCGTGGCCAGGGCGCGGTGAGGTGACGGCGCGGTGCTTGGCTGGGTCGCCGGCCTCAACGGGCAGCTTCTCCTCCCAGTTCTTCCAGTCGCGATTGACGAGTTGAATCGCGATCGGCGAGCCGATGGTCTTGCCGTGGCGTACGCCGGAGAGAATGTGCGCCTGATCGGTCTCGATTTTCATGCGGCCGCCGCGACCATAGCCCTGCTGGCGTCGCCAAAGCTCGTGGTTGATAAAGTCGAGATCGACGGGAACGCCGGCAGGAATTCCTGAGATGAGCGCGATAAGAGCCTCACCGTGAGATTCGCCGGCGGTCGAGAAACGGATCATACAGATTCGATTGTAAATGCGTGCAGGCGTGTCGCCACCTTTTCAGGAATTCTCGCAGCTCCTCCGGCGGGCGCAGCCAGACGTCGGCGGAGGTGAAGCGCGGCTCACGGCGAACGAGTATTCTGATCCCCCGCCCCTCGAGGGCTCGAAAGGCTGGTTCGTCTGTCAGGTCATCGCCGAGATAAGCCACTGGGCGAGGTCCAGGGCAGCTAATTTCGCCAAGAATCTCGGTGACTGCCGCTCCTTTGTCCCGTCCAGCCCGCAGCTCGAGACCAGCCTCGAATTCGAGCAATCTGAGGCCGTTCATCTGGGCCAATGGCTCGAAGAAGGCGCGTGTTCGTTTCTCGATGGCTTTCGCGCGAGCGGGCTTGACGCCGCGCCAATGCATCGCTATGGCGTTGGGCTTCTCTTCAATCAGGCCGCCGGTTGCCTCGCGCTTGAGTTGCGCGCTTAGCGCGTCGAGTTCGGCGCGGACGTTACGAGGGAGCCGCTCGAGTTCGTGCCGACCGTCGGTGTGAAGACGTTCGGCGCCATGGAGTCCCCAGACCTCCGGCGCAGGGTCGACCCCGAGCAGTGGCAGAATCTCTGCGGCGGGTCGGCCGCTGACGACGACCATTTGCGTGCGACCTTGACGCTGGATTTGTGCCAGAAGCTCCCGCACGCCGGCCCAGGGGCGCGCCTGGAAGCGGTCCACGCGGAAGGGCGCCAGCGTTCCGTCATAGTCGAGCAACAACGAAGGGCTGGCGGCGCCTGAGAATGCGCTAAAGAATTCGTCCAGCTTTGCTTGTACCTCTTTCGTCATTCGAAGTCCGCTCTCATGCCAGTTTCTCCGCCGGGATATTCTCTTCGAGCGCTGCGGAGGGCGCGACACGGTCGGGCGCGTTGACTTTCCCGGGTCCCAGCCGCAACTCGCGCAGATCGCCTAAAATGTTCGCTGCCCACATGTAGATGTTGTATTCGATCACCTGGCGCCGCATCCGCTGCATCCGGTCGCGGCGCTCTTCGCGGGTCATCTCCAAGCCGGCATGGATGGCCTCTGCGACTGCGACAACGTCATACGGATTGATGAGCAAGGCATCGCGCAGCTCTACGGCGGCGCCGGTGAACCTGCTCAACACGAGCACTCCATCTTCGTCGTCGCGCGCGGCCACGAACTCCTTGGCCACGAGATTCATTCCGTCGTGAAGCGAAGTCACGAGGCAAATATCTGCGGCGCGATACCACTGATTTACTTCCCTGTGATCGCACTGGCGATCGATGAGAACGATAGGCTTCCAGTGAACCGTTTGGTGGCGGGCATTGATTCGGGCGACAGCCTCTTCAACGCGGCGGCGAAGCGCCGCGTAGCTGGGGATGCGTGTGCGGCTGGGAGCTGCGATCTGCACCATCGTAAGGCGTTCACGGTGCCAGGGGTGATCTTCGAGGAGTTGGCCGATGGCTTCAAGCCGTTCAACGATTCCCTTGGTGTAGTCGAGCCGGTCAACGCCGACGGCCAAAGTTTCAGCGCGTACGCCAAATTCGTTCAGCAGCTGGCGCCGGGCAACCTTGCGCTCTTCCTCCATCGTCTTGCCGTCCCAGCTGGCCGCCGGCCGCATGGCGCCATCGAACGCGACGCTGACAGGATAAGAACGAATGATGCTGGCGTGTCCATGACGGAGCACGGTCATGTGATCGCGATCAGTGCGCGCCTCCAGAACGCGCTCCACTGTGGCCAGAAAATTATGGCAATGAAGAGGAATGTGAAACCCGATCAGATCCGCGCCGAGGAGCCCGTCAAGCAACTCGGCCTGCCAGGGACAGATCCCGAATGCCTCGGGATTGGGCCAAGGAATGTGCCAGAAGATGGCGATACGAGCGTCTGGCTTTTCCTTTTTGATGAGGCGCGGCAGCAAAGTCAGATGGTAGTCCTGCACAAAGACCACCGGCTCCGCGATGTCACCCATCTCCTCGAGCAGCGCATCGGCAAATCGCTGGTTGACAAGCTGATAGCATTCCCAGTCGGCTGAGCGAAAGATGGGACGGGTGTGGGCAATGTGGCAAAGCGGCCAAAGCCCTTCGTTGGAAAAGCCTTCGTAATAACGCGCTTCCTCTTGCTCCGAAAGCCAGACCCTGCGCAGGGTGTAGCGCGGATCCCCGGGAGGCACGCGAAGACGGTCGAATTCGTCCACGGAAACCGCATCTGCGTCGCCGCTGCCACTCGCTACCCAAACCCCGTCGCATGCCCGAAGGACAGGTTCTAGCGCGGTGACGAGACCGCTGGGCGGTACCACGCAGACGATTCCCCGCCCCGCGTGCAGGTGCATGTACGGCTCGCGATTGGAGACGACGAAGATTTTGCTCGAACCGGCGCGGTTACAGATGTGCACCGCCAACCGTTCGGCAGTCCACTGGTTCGCGCCGGCTTCTCGAAGGCGGGCTTCAGCAGCAGCAGCGGCGCGCGCGGCTCTGAGACTCGCCGCCATTGTTTCCACCTCGCGCGCGAGGGGGGAAAACAGCCGAAGTGCTCCCAATTCCGGTTCCGCGGATTCTTCTGCGAGGCCGATTCGAAGCAAGCGCAGCCGCTCCGCCGCTCGGATCATAGGCCGAAGAAGAAACCAGCGGATCATCACAATCGTGATGCTAATGATCAGGATCACGAGGGCCACAACCCGCCAGAAACTGCGCCGCCAAAGTGCGATGCCTTCGGAGCGTATGTAGCTTGCATCTACAACAACGGCCATCGCACCTTGCAGTTTGTCTCCGTTGTGGATGGGAAATGCCTGCTCCAGCCACTGCCATTGTCCCGCATGACCAAATCCGCCAGCCTCGATGCCCCGCTGCAGCGATTTCTCCACCACGCCTTGGCGCAGCGCTCTCATCACGTCCGGCGGGCCGCTCCCGGCCAGGAAATTGCCACGCGCGTCGTAGATCGCTAATGCCAACGCGCCTGTGCCATCTTTGAGGAGCTGGGTTAAACCGGGTAGACCCGACAGGTCGCCTTTCGCGAGGGCGTTGCGCACATCCGGCTCGATGGTCGTGCCCATCCGAGTGGTACGGCGTTCCAGGTCCTCGCGCAAGCTATGTCTGTGAGCTAATACATCGAAATATGTGGAGGCAAGTGACACCAGCGTTACGCTTGCGATGAGAGCGAGAATCAGCCGCACGCGAAACAAATGCATAGTGACCTCCAAATGCATGGTTGGATGCGCTCGGCGGCAAATAAGCAATCGCTACCCGCGCGCCAGCTTCAGCCAAGGCAACTATGTATTGAGAGAAAAGCCACTTAGCCTCAGCAACTGGATTCGGAGCGCGATCTGATTCGCCAAGTCACGTGGCTCGCGTTCCACGCGAAGAAATCATTCTCTTTTTGAAGGAGAAGTGCTTCGCCTGTCCTGGCCTGTCTAATGAACCCGATTGAGGGGCTGGGGCATCTCGGCCGGCGGCGCCGTTTTTATGATGACCTATTCTATGCGCTATCCTGTCCTCTGAAGCACAGGAATTCCTCCTTCGCAGCACCCGTACACCATGGCGACACTCGCGATCGACCGGTCCCTGAAACAAATCGTACTCGCGGTGCAGGAATATTCCCTGTTCGCGTGGCGGGCTCTGCTCAATCTCTTCCGCCCCCCAATCTATTGGACCGACTTCCTGATTCAATCTGACATAATCGGCGTCGGGTCGTTGCCCATCGTTATCCTCTCAGGCTTCTTTACCGGGGGCGTCCTCGCTCTCCAGTCCGCAGCCACTTTGGAAGAGTTTGGCGCCACAGCGGTCACGGGCCAGTTCGTCAGCCTCACCATGATTCGCGAGCTTGGCGCGGTGCTCACTGGCATCATGGTGGCAGGCCGCAATGCATCCTCCATGGCCAGTGAATTAGGCTCGATGGTGGTTACCGAGCAGATTGACGCGATGCGCGCACTGGGCGTCGACCCGCTGCGCAAACTCGTGACCCCGCGTATCTTCTCCAGCATCGTCATGCTGCTGCTGCTGACGATCGTGGCCGACGCATTTGGCATTCTTGGCGGGGACGCGGTGACGGTGTTGCTTAACCATCAGAACGGCACGCAGTACCTTAACTCAGCCTACGAACATCTCCGCTATTCCGACATCATTCAGGGATTGGTGAAGCCTTTATTCTTCGGCTACCTGCTCAGCTCAATCGGCTGCTTCTACGGCATGAGGACCACTGGAGGGACGGAGGGCGTCGGCCGTTCCACGATTTCGGCAGTGGTCACGTCATCTGTGCTGATCATCGCGGTGGACTTCCTCATCACGCACGTCCTGCTTTCCATCTTTCCCACATGAGCCACGCTTTTCCCACAGCGCCACAATCCCCGGCTCGCGCGCAGGGTGCTGGTGCTGTGGTTCGCCTGAGCGGCGTTTCACTCGGTTTCGGCGGACCGGATGTGCTCAGCAACATCAGCTTTTCCGTTGCTCCTGGGGAAACGCGCATTCTGCTTGGTCCAGCCGGCGTGGGCAAGAGTGTGCTGCTCAAGCTGATCATCGGGCTCCTGCGTCCGCAAGAGGGCACGGTCCTGCTGCTTGGTGACGATATCTCCAGCCTGCCCGAGGAACGTCTCTTTACCTTGCGCGCGCGCGCCGGGATGGTTTTTCAGGAAGGTGCGCTTTTTGATTCGCTTACGGTGCGCGACAATATCGGCTACCAGTTGATTCAGGAGCGCGCGCCCGACGATGAGATCGACCAGCGCGTCCGCGAGGCTCTGACTTTTGTCGGCCTTGAACAGACCTTCGACTTGTATCCAGCAAGCCTTTCAGGAGGCATGAAAAGGCGCGTAGCGATCGCGCGCGCCCTCATCCACGATCCAGAGCTGATTCTGTACGACTCCCCCACGGGGGGCCTGGATCCAGTCACGTCCACGACGATTATCGAGCTCATCGTGAAACAGCGCGACGTGCATGCAACTCCGGCTCTGCTGGTCACCCACCGACTCCAGGACGCCTTCACGTTGTGCAATCACCGCTTCGATGCGGAGCAAAATCGGATGGTCCAGCTTCCCGAGGGACAAATCAACCCCAACACAACCTTCCTGATGCTTGAAGAAGGGCGCCTGATCCTCGATGGCTCGCTTCACGAGCTTCTTCATAGCACAAACTCCGAAGTTCGCGAGTTTCTCGAGTAAGAACGCGTCCGAGCTTGGATGACCAAAGCCGCCCCTGCCGATTCTCATTTTTTCCCGCTACAATTTGATGCGTGACCGCGAGTCTCTTCGATCTGTACAAGATCGGTGTGGGACCTTCCAGCTCGCATACGATGGGGCCGATGCGCGCGGCCTGCCAATTTGCGCGCGATCTTGATTCCGCCGGCCTGATCGAGCGTATCGCGCGCGTGCAAGTCAATCTATATGGTTCGCTGGCGCTGACCGGTCTTGGTCACGGAACCGATCGCGCGGTTCTCCTTGGCCTCGCCGGCAACGAGCCTGCCTCGATCGATCCCGCTGCGATCGAATCGACGGTGGCCGGGATCCGCGCATCCCGTGAGATGCAGCTTGCGGGCAAAAGCCAGATCGAATTCGACGAGGCTCGCGACGTGATCTTCCACCGCAACCTCATGTTTCCTCCCGGCGCGCAGACCCGGCACCCCAATAGCCTGCGCTTCACGGCATTCGACGACGCGGGCGTGGCGGCGGTTGAGCGCACCTTTGTTTCTGTCGGCGGCGGGTTTATCACCGAGGACGGTGTGGCCGAGAAGACGGCGGCTGAATCCGAAGCTTGCCTGCCCTATCCGTTTCATAGTGCCGCCGAGTTGCTTCAAACGGCACGGGCGCACTCGCTTCCCATCGATCGCGTAATGCTGGCCAACGAGTGCGCACGGCTGCGCGCCGCGCACCACGGCGCCGCAGCGGCATTGCTCGAGAATCGCGTTCGTTCCGGCATCGAGGCAATTTGGCAGATCATGCAGGCATGCACGGAGCGCGGGATGGCCACGGAGGGTATTTTGCCGGGCGGGCTCAATGTTCGCCGCCGCGCGCACCGGCTCGCAGAACGGCTGCGCGCGCGCGATGCGAGCGGGCACCAGGGCGATCCGCTGGCGCCGCTCGATTGGGTTACGGTCTACGCCATGGCGGTGAACGAGGAGAATGCCGCAGGCGGGCGCGTCGTCACGGCGCCAACCAACGGAGCCGCCGGGGTGATTCCCGCGGTAGCGCTCTACTACCGGCGCTTTGCTCCAAGCGCGGACGACGAAGGCATCGAGCGCTTCTTTTTGACTTCAGCTGCGATCGGTGCTCTCTACAAGGAGAACGCATCGATCAGCGGAGCGGAGGTTGGGTGCCAGGGCGAAGTGGGTGTGGCGTGCTCGATGGCGGCCGCGGGGCTCACGTCGGCGCTCGGCGGCAATGACGGCCAGATTGAACACGCCGCCGAAATCGCGATGGAACACAATCTGGGAATGACCTGCGACCCCATCGGAGGCCTGGTGCAGATTCCCTGCATCGAGCGCAACGCCATGGGCGCCGCGAAAGCCGTGCAGGCCGCGCGCCTGGCTCTGAACGAGACTGAAGCGCACAAGGTTTCTCTCGATCAGGTGATCCGCACGATGTATCTCACCGGCCTCGACATGCAGTCGCGCTACAAAGAGACCAGCCTGGCTGGTCTTGCCCTGAATGTGATCGAATGCTGAGTCCATTTGCGAACATCGGCGCGCATTGTGCTCTGAGTTCCATTCCACATTCGTGGTATGCGATGCGATTGCGAGCATTTTCGAATCGCGATTCAATTTTTGAGTTCCAATTCTATTTGGACCTCAATTCGCACCGGAATCGCTGTTGATCTTTTTTTCACTTAGACGTCGTTTTTTTCTTGACATCGATGCTGCGCGATTCTATACATTCTTCAACTGCAGTTTCAAATTGCAGAATCGATGCAACCCATCGAAAAGGGAGAATAGGAAAAATGGCAACCAAGAAAGCCAAGAAACCAGCGAAGAAAGCCAAGAAGCCTGCCAAGAAGGCCGCGAAGAAAAAGTAACGGTCGGAACAACCCAAAAGGCAACACTCTAGGGGGACGCTCAAAAGCGTTCCCCTTAGTGTTTTGGGCGGAAGAAAATTTGCGTGCAGCGAAACGGCGAATTGTTGCGAGATGAAATCGCGGAAACCCGCTCTGGGCACGGCGATGGGGCTCTTTCGATAAGAGAGCGATTGCGCACCGCACGTGAGCGCACCGTAGACTGTAGATGAACCGAGAACCTGCACAATGACGCGCCGCCGCTGGATCGCCGAGCATTGGGATGAAGCAACTGCCACGATTGAGGGCGCGCAAGCTGTGCATTTAGTGCGTGTGCTGCGCGCAGGACCGGGGATGAAAGCGGATGTTGTGGCCGGCGGCCGCGTCTTTCAGGCCGAGATTGCTTCGGTGAGCCAGACGGGAGAAACCAGTGAAGTTCGCTTCAACCTTGTTGCCGAACTCGATGCCGACCCCGCCTTGCCGGTTACTTTGGTGATGGCCGTCTACAGGTTCGATCGTATGGAGTGGGCCATCGAAAAAGCCACCGAACTTGGTGTCGCTGCAATCGCTCCGGTGTTCGCGCGAAGGACGGAGAAGCACCTTGCACAAGCCGCGAAAAAGCGCGCGGAGCGCTGGAGGCGCATTGCGCACGAAGCATCGCAACAGGCGCGCCGATCCGAGGTGCCGGTGATTCACGAGCCTGTCGAACTGGCCGAGCACGTACGTGCCGCGTCTGTGGCTGCGCGCATCGTGCTTGCCGAGCAAGAGCGCTCAACAACTTTGCGTCGCGCGATTGAGGAAGCCATCGACGCCGCTCGAGAGGAAACGCCTGTGCTCGAATTCGCCATTGGGCCTGAGGGCGGATGGGCTCCTGCTGAGGAAGCTCTCTTCGATGACAATGGCTGGCGAGCCGCTTCGCTCGGTCCGCGCATTCTTCGCGCGGAGACTGCGGCGATCGCGGCGCTGGCAGTGATCGCGTCGTGCTTGGAGTGATTGCCGCGGGTCAAATAGAGTTCTGAAAAGGCGACCTGTCAATTGCTGTGGAAAAGCCGGGAAAAACTCTCGCGAAGTCTGCGGAATCTCAAAGGTGTGAAAAGCGAAGTAACAAACCTGCGAGCGCAGCTCCGGCCAAGTCGCCAATGATAGGAATCGGCGCGTAGCTCCAGTTCGATCCGCCCTTGCCTGGAATGGGCAGCAACGCGTGGACAATGCGAGGTCCGAGATCGCGCGCGGGGTTGATGGCATAACCCGTGGTGCCACCCAGGGAGAGACCGATGCCCCACACCAGGCTGCCGACAAGCCATGGACCCAGTCCTGCCGCAGGGCCATTCATGGCAACGCCACGCGAAAAGATCGCAGCCGCAATCACGACGAGGGCCGCAGTGCCCAGCATCTCGCTGAAGATGTTTGCCAGAGGGCTGCGAACCGCCGCTTTCGTCGAAAAGACCGCGAGCTTGGCGGCCGGATCGGGCGTGAGGCTCCAGTGCGGCGCGTAATGCAGAGCGACCAATGCGGCGCCGCACATCGCGCCGAGGAGCTGCGCCGACCAGAAGACGGGAAGCTGCGCGTAGTCTCCGGTGATGACCGCGGAGGCTAGCGTGATAGCGGGGTTAAGATTTGCGCTGGGGCTGCCGAAGGCCTGCGCGGCCACCACGCCGCACAATACGCCCAGTGCCCATCCGGTCGTGATCACCATCCACCCGGAATCTGCCGCGTAGGACTTGCGCAGCAGAACGGCCGCGTTCACTCCGTTGCCGAAGAGGATCAGGACCAGCGTGCCCATAAACTCGCCAAACCAGATGGAGTGCATTCCAAGCATTGTCCACTGCGAGACATATGATCGCCAAGAGCGAAAAGCACGAAACAGCGCGAAACCAAGCCAAACGCGCCCTAAACAATTCTAAGATGAAGATCGAGGAATCTTGTCGCGGAGCAACGGAACCATGACGAGCGGGATTTTTGTAGGATTGTCGACGATTGACGTGGTGTACGGCGTAGATGAGTTTCCCGCAGCCAACACGAAGATTTCTGCGCGCAGCCAGGAAGTCTTCGTGGGGGGGCCAGCAACAAATGGGGCGATTACATTTGCTCAAATGGGTGGAGAACCGGCGCTGGTAACAGCGGTTGGGCGGAGCGCTCTCGCCGGTGTCGTGCGCGAGGAACTCAGGAGATACAAAGTTCAACTGGTCGACTTGAGCCCCGAGTTTGACGGCTTACCGGCCTTGTCGTCGGTCACCGTCGACCTCCATGGCAACCGGAACGTGGTCTCGGCGAACGGAATTCGGGTAACGACACCATCGGCGAAAGTGGATGCGAGTCTGTTGGAGAGCGCACGCATTGCAATGGTCGATGGCCATTTTATGGAGGCGTGCCAGGCATGGGCCAGCGCGGCGAAACCCCGCGGCAAACCGGTCGTCCTCGATGGGGGAAGCTGGAAGGATGGAGCAGAAGAGCTTTTGAAAAGCATTCATACCGCGATCTGCTCCGCGGATTTTCTTCCTCCGGGGTGTGCTTCACGCGAGGACGTCATCGAGTATTTGAAGAGCCGGGGAGTAGCAAACATCGCCATCACGGATGGAGCGCGGGCAATTCACTTCATCTCAGGCCACTCTTCGGGGACGATCGGTGTCCCGCAAGTTGAAGTGGTCGACACGATGGGCGCGGGCGACATTTTTCATGGCGCCTATTGTTTTTTTGCATCGAACGGACGCGGATTCATCGAGTCGCTGGCGGAGGCGACGAAGATCGCGTCCGAGTCGTGCCGGTACGCGGGGACGAGAGAGTGGATGAAGCACGTTCCTGTTGAGCCTTCCTGATTCAGTCCCATCGAATGCGCCACAGAACAGAGGCGCATGCCGCGCGCAGCGGCTGTACCATGAAAGTCGACTGGAGGGCCGGCGCGTGCAAGCGAAAATCATAAAACTTATTTGCTTCACCGGCGCATGGGCCGCTCTGGCAGGGGGAACAGCTATGGGACAACAGGCGCGGCGCTGGGCAATCGTGGTGCACGGCGGGGCAGGTGACATCAGCCGCGCAGCGCTTGGTCCGGAACGCGATAAGGCGTATCGCGAGTCGCTGAGTGAAGCGGTGAAGGCGGGTGCGGCGGTGCTCGATCGGGGCGGATCGTCGCTCGATGCGGTCGAGGCTGCCGCTCGGGTGATGGAAGATGATCCGCACTTCAACGCGGCCCGTGGAGCGGTGTTTACGGCGAACGGAAGGACGGAACTCGATGCCGCCATTATGGATGGCGCAACGATGCGCGCCGGAGCCGTAGCGGATGTGACGCACACGCGCTACCCAATCACTCTGGCCCGGGCAGTGATGGAGAAAACGCCGTATGTTCTTCTTGTCGGGCCAGGCGCCGATGCGTTTTCGTTGCAAGCTGGCATGGAGCAGGAAGACGCCGCCTACTTTTTCACCGAGAGCCGCTGGCAGTCGCTGGTGAAGCAATTACAAAAGGAGGGCAAGCCGATTCCGCCGCGACCGGCAGGTGCGCCAA
>JASHSG010000333.1 GCA_030040935.1 Acidobacteriaceae bacterium
AGTTTGTGACGGCGAAGAGCTGCGCGCCGAATTGCACGATTGGGTGCGTGCACCGGATCAGCCATATTGACCACTGGCGCGGCGAGCAGACGCGGATGGTCGCACCGGGCGGGCAGGAGCTGGTGAAGATCGCGGGCAGCTAGGCGCCTGCGGCGGGGCAATCGCGACTTGCGCCGCCAATCGGCGTGAGTTGGAGCCGGCCCTGCGCGATCAGGGGTCAGGGTTCAGGAAAGCAGGGGTCAGGGGTCAGAAAAGCAAGGAACGAGGGACTGGGGAGACAGGGAACGAGGGACCAAGGGAACAGGGATTAGGGAATAGAGGCGGCGTTCGCGGGGTGCGAACGCCGTTTTGCTTTTGCGGCGGAGAACAGCCGGCAGCCGGCTATTGGCGCGATTCAGCGAGAGCCGTGTCGATCATTTGGAAGAGGCGGCTGCGGTCAACGACCTCGGCGAAGGGCGGGGCGTGGGCGGCGTTGGTGACGATCCAGATGGTTGGGGTGTGCTCAATGCCGATACGCTGGCCGAGTTCGTAGTCGGCTTTAACTTCGTCGGACAGGTGGCCCATGGGATCGATGGCAAAGGGCAGGGCAACGCCGTGCTGGGAGGCGAATCGCTGGGTGAATTGCTGAAGCTCGACGGGGGTCTCGATGGAGGACTGATTGGCGAAGACTTCGTCGCGGTAGTCGTTGCCGAGGGTCTTGCTTCTGGTGTCGAAGAAGCGGGCGTTGACGGCGGCCTGGAAGCTCCAGTTGTGCTGCGGGAGGGGGAAGTCGTGGCGAACCCAGGGGATGTCGTACTTGGCGGCGGCCTCTTTGAGGAGGGGGTTGGTGCGGGCACATTCGGGACATTCGAGGTCCTCGAATTCGATGATGGCGACGCGGGCGCCGGACGGCGGCTTGAGGGCCGAGGGATCGTGAACGGGAGTCATTTCGGGCGCGCCAAACTGGGCGTGGGCGGGGATGGCAATGAGGGCGCCGAAGGCGGCAGCGAGGGCGAACCCGGCGAGGATCGGGCGCGACACGAGGCGGAGGCTGAGGAAACGATGCATTTGGATTGGACGGCTCCCTAAAGCCATTGTAGCGGCAAGGATTGGGGACGCGGCTATTTGTGCGCGGCCTTTGGGGAAGCGCTCGAGCGGGTGTCGGCGAGGGCCTGATCGACGGTTGTGAAGAGATCGGTCTGGGGGTCGCGCACCTCAATGAAGGGCGCACCGCTGCTGTTTGCTGTGACGATAAAGATGGTTGGGGTCAGGGTGACGCCGGTTCTAAGGCCAAGCTCGGTGTCAGCCTGGACTGCAGCAGCCAGTTTGCCTTGCGGATCGATCGCGAAAGGAAGCGCGACTCCATGGGCGGAGGCAAAGCGCTGCGTAAATTGCTGAAGGTCGACGAGGGTTTCAATCGAGGTCTGGCTGGCGAAGACGGAGTTGCGATAGTCATCACCGAGGCGCTTGCTTTTCAGGTCGAACCAGCGGGCGAAGACGGCCGCTCTTGGGCTCCAAATATGACCGGGAATCAGAAAATCGTGGCGGATCCAGGGAATACCGTACTTGGCCGCGGCTTCCATGAGCAGCGGATTTGCGGCAGCACAAGCTGGGCACTCAAGGTCATCGAACTCAACGATGGCGACACGCGATCCGGCAGGCGGATGGAGCGCGGAGCTGTCGTGGACCTGGGTTCCGGCCCGTGGAGCGCCGAATTGAGAGCGGGCAGCAGGCACGAGCAGCAACACCGCGATCGCAATGACAAGAAGAGGGGCGCGAGAAGTTTCTCTGGAGGAAAAAACGATGAAAGCATCAGGCATAGAGATTGGACGGTTCCCTATGAGGCATTGTATCGGGGGCGGGCTGGGTCAGAGGCCGGGAGGACGATTGTCGCGGCCGGAGCGGCGGGCGAGCCACTGGCGCCATTTGTAGTCGGCGAAGAAAGAGCCGGCGACGATCACGATGGCTGCGATGACGAGAAGAATCTTCATAAAGACAAGGACCAATGGACCGAGATAACGAGGGACCGGGGAGTGAAACTCGGAGCCGGATCAGGGAGAAGGACTGTGGCTCGTTGATAGGTTCAAGTTGTTCAGCGGCCGACGACGATGACGGTGAAAGTGCCGGGAATGACTGGGGGACGGGGGCGCGGAAGTTCGGGAGTAGGAGGCGGAGTGGGGCCAAAATTGGCGGTGATCAGGTAGACGCGGTCGGTGGAGGGGTCATAGGTCATGGTGCGCGCGCCGAACTGGGTAGTAAGGCTCTCGATGGTGGGATAGCCGGGAGCTGCAGCATCGATGATGGAGAGAATGCCGTCGCGGCTGGGGATGAAAGCGAGCGAGTGTTGATCGCTGTAGCCGGCAGCGTCGGGGCCGTCGCCGATGGAGGGGTTGGCGAGGATTTTGCCGGAGGTAATGTCGATGACGGAGGCCTTTTTGCCGTCACACGCGGCGAACAGGCGAAAACCGGCGGAATCGAAGGCGAGGCCGGAGGGCGAATCGCAGCCTGCGGGCCAGGTTGCGGTGATCGTATGGGTACGCGCGTCGATGCGAACGATTTCGTTTTTGTCTTCGATGTTGTCGAAGACCGTGCCCTGGCCGTCGCTGACGGGAAACTCGGGCTTTCCGGGAAGCGGAATGGTGGCGATGACAGTGTTCGATGCGGGCGAGATGATCGAAATGTCATGGGACCGGCCGTTGAAGGCCCAGACGGTTTGCGTCGCGGGTTCGAAGAGGATGTCGTCGGGTCCGGTTCCGGCGGGGATGGTTGCGGTGACGGAGAGGGTTTTGCGGCCGAATGCAACTACTGTGTTGGCGCCGCCGTCAGTGATGTAGCCGAACTTTCCAATGGGATCGAGGGCGATGGAGTGGACGCCGTGGAGATTGGGAATAACGCCGATGGATTTACCGGCCCTGGTATCGACGACGTCAAGCTCGGTGCCGTGGGCGACGTAAAGACGATGTGCGGCGGGATCGGCGACAGGATAGTCCCAGCCGCCGGTGCCGCCGATCTGCCAGCGGTCGACGATATGGTAGGGACCTTGCGAAGGAGCGGGCGCGGCGGCCGGCTGCTGGGCGGCGACGAGAGTTGGAGCAGTAGACGTGAGGACGGCGACCGACATCGCAACGA
>JASHSG010000035.1 GCA_030040935.1 Acidobacteriaceae bacterium
TAGCTGATGCCGACCAGTAGCGCTCCGGCAAGGCCTGGACCTGAAGTCACCGCGATGGCGTCGAGATCGGCAAGAGTGAGGTGAGCGTCAACCAGGGCGGCACGAACGACGGGAACAATGGCGCGGAGATGCTCGCGGCTGGCAAGCTCCGGAACCACGCCGCCATAGCGTGCATGCGTCGCGATCTGCGAGGCGACGACAGAAGACAGCGTACGCGCTCCGCGCTCGACAACGGCAGCGGCGGTTTCGTCGCACGAGGTCTCGATACCGAGGATAAGGCCGGAGGGCATGGTTCTAGTTTAATTGCAGCGAGATAGCACAGCGCCGCGTGACGAGCGAGAATAGAGACACTGGCGATGGCTGGAAGCAAACAGTTCGACGAAGCACTGGGGATTGCGAAGACGCTGCGCGCACGCGGGTATGAGGCGTACTTCGCCGGCGGATGTGTGCGCGATCTTCTGCTGGGGCGCGAACCGGCCGACTACGATGTAGCGACAAACGCCACGCCGGACGTCGTGCTCGAGATGTTTCCGCGCACGTTTGCGGTTGGCGCGCATTTTGGAGTCGTGTTGGTCGCACCGGAGGACGAGGACGCTGGATTTGTGACGGAGGTAGTGACGTTCCGGTCTGACCTGGCATACTCCGACGGGCGGCATCCCGATGGGGTCCGGTACACAAAGACTGCCAAAGAGGACGTGCGGCGCCGCGACTTCACGATCAACGGGCTCTTACTGGACCCGCTGCGGATGGGTGACTTCGAATTCGCATCCCACCCTGGCGGCAAAGACAAAGGCGCCGCATGGGTGCGGCACCCTGGATTGCGCGAAGCCGTGCTCGACTATGTGGACGGGCTTCCGGACTTGGATGCCGGCGTGGTGCGCGCAATCGGCCGCGCGGAGCAGCGATTTGACGAAGATCACCTGCGCATGTTGCGCGGAGTTCGGTTCGCGGCGCGGTTCGGGTTTGAGCTTGAAGCCGGCACGAAGCGCGCGATTTGTTCACTGGTGTCGAGAATTCATGCTGTAAGCCGTGAACGCGTACGCGACGAGCTGACGAGGATGCTGACCGAGGGCCATGCGCGGAGGGCATTTGAGCTTCTGGACGAGACCAAGCTGCTGATCGAAGTGCTGCCGGAAGTGGCGCGGATGAAAGGCGTGGAGCAGCCTCCGCAATATCATCCCGAGGGAGACGTGTGGACACATACGCTGATGCTGCTGGAGCAGTTGGAGCCGGGATGTTCGGAGACCCTCGCATGGGGAGCGTTGCTGCACGATGTGGGCAAGCCAGCGACGTTCAAGCGTGCTCCCGATCGGATTCGCTTTGACGGCCACGTAGAGATGGGAGTGGCCATCGGAGCCGAGATCTGTCGGCGATTCCGGTTTTCGAACCAAGAGACGCGACAGGTTTTGGCGCTGGTTGAGAATCACATGCGCTTCATGGACGTGCGGCGAATGAAGGAATCGACTCTCAAGCGATTCTTCAGGCTGGAGCGATTTGACGAACACTTGGCGCTGCATCGCATGGATTGCTTGGCGGCAAGCGGCGACCTGGATCAATGGGAGTTTGCCCGCGAGCGGTTTTACTCGATGGCGGAAGGTGCAGTCAGGCCAGGATCGCTGATCACGGGGCGAGATCTGATTTCAGCGGGCTATAAGCCCGGAAAGCTGTTCCGCGAAATGCTCCGTGCGGCCGAGGATGCGCAGTTGGACGGAATGGTGGCCACGACCGAGGAAGCCCTGAAGCTCGTGTTAGAAAAATTTCCGTTGCCGGCGGGTTAACGGCGAGAGAAAGACCGCGAGACCAAAGTCAGACCCGTTTGGCGTCGCGCTTCAAATTGTTTTTTAAAAGCGCATGCGCAGGCCGATTTCGATCTGGCGCTCGCGATAGAAGTCGATGGCGTTGATGTCTAGCGGCTGGCCGAAGGCGGCTATGGGCGTTGCGGCGCCCGCCACGGGCGTGGTTCCGCAACTCGCACTGCCCTCGGTGTTGATAGTGAGATAGCAGAGCGTGGGAAGAGTGCCCGGTGTGCCGCTGTTCTCGATAGAGTAGCCGGTGGTTTCAAGCGCAGTGACGTTCTGGTGGTTGAAGAAATTGAAAGTTTCGGCGATCAGCTCCAGCTGTCGCGTTTCACCGATATCGAAGTGCTTGGTGAGGCGTAGGTCGGCTTTCCAGGTGTTGGGATAGCGGAAAGTGTTGCGGCCGATGTTATATGAGCGACCATCGCTTC
Source organism: Acidobacteriaceae bacterium (assembly GCA_030040935.1). GTDB lineage: Bacteria > Acidobacteriota > Terriglobia > Terriglobales > Acidobacteriaceae > Telmatobacter. The sequence goes on from JASHSG010000035.1 coordinate 2,228, forward strand.
CTAACCCGTAGACGCGATTGTCGCCGCCCGATCCGTTCATGCCAGGACCCAGGCCCGTGATGGCGTTGCCGGTGGTATCAAACTCCTCAGGCAGCGAACCTGACGTGCGCATTGTGAAGGGCAGGCCGCTGCGAAATTGCCCAACACCTGAGAGCGCCCACCCATTGCCGAAGCGGCCGGCAGCCCCGTGCAGTTTCCATGGCGCTTCGAGGACCGCCGTGAAGGCAGCGGAGTGACGCACGTCGAGATCGCTGGTTCCGTATTCCTGGTCGAAGTGCGCGGGATCAAGGACATCGCTGCTGGCGACGAGCGTGGTCTCGTTGGGATTCCAGTCCATGGCATGCGAGTAGGTGTAATTTACGTCGAAGCTCAGGCCGCGGCGACTGAAGCGGGCGATCTTGACCGTCGCGGCCTCATAGGTAGAATTGGCGCGGCTTGTGATTTGAGCGATCTGCTGGTAGTTACCGTAGCGACGGCCGCACTGGCTGCCGGAATTCAACGGCGAGCCGGCCGGGCATTCCTCGAACGGCCACGCGGCGTAGAAAGGAACCGTAATCTGGGCGGCCTTGATGGGGCCGGTGCCGGTGGGGTCGTTAACGCCGTAGGTGATGGTACTCGGGTTCACAGCCGGATTGAAATTGGTGTCGACGGAGATGGGCAGCCTGCGGGCGAGGCTGACCATGGCTCCGGCGGTGAGCTCGACGTGGCTGGGCAACATCTGTTCTACGGCGGCCACGGCCTGGTGGACCTCTGGACTGCGAAACCTGGACGCGAAGCCAAGAGCACCGGGCGCGACTAGGCTTGTCGGCGCGCCAGACAGAACATATGGAAACGGCGGAGCACCTCCCGAGCAGTGCTGGCAATCGTCGGATGGCCGCATGAAGAAGTTTAGGTCGCCATTGAGTGAACCGGTCTCGGTAAGCGCGGTCTCAATCGTCGCATTTTCCGTTCGGCCGTAATACATCCCGTAGCCGAGACGCAGCACCGGCCATCGGTCATCGATGTTTCCGACTGCGAGGCTGACGCGCGGACCCCAGTCGTTGCCAAGGACGGGAAGATTCGCGGAGAGCGGAGGCTGGGGATCGGCTTCGGTTGCGGTCGTCAGTTCAGGATTGGCCAGAGAAGCAATGGGCGGCGGCATCTGCTCGCGTTCCCAACGCAGGCCCGCGGAGAAGACGGCCAGTTTGCTTAGCTGCCACTGGGCGGTTGTATAGCCGGCCCAATCGTTGGTGCTCAGGTGCCAGTCGGTTGGTCCCATGGTTTGCGAGTAGTACGAATAGCATGGCTGGCTGCCGAACCTGGTGTCGGTAACGCCGCAGTTGTGGGGATTGCTGGGATCGAGGGCGTCGATGAATCCGAATTTTTGAAAGGCCAGTGCGTCGGAGATAAAGCTGGCGACGTTGGAATAGAAGTAGGTCCCAGTCTGATTGCGTAGTTGACTGACGGCATCGGCATCGTGGTCAAGCTCAAACCCAGCTCTGACTAACAGCTTGTTGTGAACCCAGTCGAACACCTCTTGCCCGTGAAAATAGTGTTCATCAGGGTAGCTGCCTTGGCCGAAGCGCGAGGGATTACCGATGGTGAATCCATAGCGCGAGTCGACAACGATCTGCGGCAACTGATTCCAGGAATTGCCACTCAGGAACGATTGTTCGAAGGTTGATGGCCCATCAGGTCGTGCGCTGAAAATTGCGCGGCCCACGGAGCCCTGGGTGACGGCAAGCAGGTTCGGCGTGAGATAGGCTTCCCAGCGAGCCAGCATCCATTCCTGGTTTGCCTGGCTCGAGCCGTAACTATGACTGCCATAAGTTTCTGAGACGCGCGTAAGGCCGCCGCCTGGAGCGTTCCAATTCGCGCCAGTGCCCTCAAGCGTAAAGTGTTGGCGTTCGGTTGACTGCCAATCCACGCGGCCAAAGCCGAGCCATTGCGCAGAGGTGCGCGGCGCCGGGCCGAGAAGTTCGGCCAACTGTTCGAGTCCCGCCGGCGCATAACCGGCTCCTGGGATGCCGAGATAGTCGTAGTAGGCCTGGTTCTGGCTCTCGCCGAGCTGGGCGCTAAGTAGCGTGATGGACGCGCTGGTCGGTTCCGTCGGAGCGAAGAATTCGGTGGGATTCTTGACCGAAGAGAGACCCGGATCATTGCGGTGGTTACTGTCGAGGGCTGCGAACCAGAAGAGCCTGTTGCGGCGGATATCGCTGCCCACTCCAATTCCCCACACGGTTTCGTGATCTGGTGGGGTGAAGGGAACAGCGGTAAAGTCCGGGGCGTCCGCTGAGCCTGTGTTCCGCACCCACTGCGTGAAGGGGTTCTGCGCGCCCCATGTGTTTTGGCGATCGAAGAGAAATCCCTGGCCATGAAGTGCATTCGTCCCGCTTTCAGTGCGGATGGTAGTGCGTCCGCCGGCCGAGCGCATCGCGTCGGCCTCAGCATTGCCGGCGGCAATCGTTACCTCGTGGACGGCGGCTTCGCTTAATCCCAACGCCCGGCCCCCGGCCCAGCCATGGCTTTCCGATTGAGGAGTCGAAGTTTCCGGATCTGGGTCGCCACTGGCCGGGTTAGGGGTCCGCACGCCGGAGCCGGCAGAAACGCCGAAGGCCAGGCCGATATTCGCGCCGTCAATGGTGGCCCCGGCGGATTGCTGAGAGCCTCGGAAAGAGACCTGCGAAAGGTCGGCCGAGGCGCCGGCCGCAGGCGTATCGAGCAGGAACTGCTGCCAACGGCGCCCGATAGCGGGCAGGGCTTGCATCTGCGATGCGGAGATTGTGGTCGAAACAACCGATGCGACGGGTTCAGAAGGTTGCGCAGCTGCCACTATCGAAGCGGCGGGAGGTGGATTCAACATTGCCGCCTGAGCGAGGATCGGCGGTACGGAGGCTGCCGCGAAATCAGGTGCGGTACCGGTACGCAGCGAGAACGCGTGGGGAGATTCAATAGCAAGCCCAAGCTCGATCGCGGCGGATTGCGTTTCGAGCCTGGCCCGGGGAGGCAGGCCGGAAAGGTGGACCGGCGATTGTGTGCGCTGAAGTGCGGTTGATGCGGGCGTTGCAGACAGCGATGCGACGATGGCAGCTGCAGGCGGAGGCGCGAGCGGCAACGCAACCCTCGTGGATGTGGCGGTTTGCACAGGGATCCTGGCTGCGTCTGGAGCATTGAGGGCGGCCAGCGGAAGGAGACTCAGAGGTTCGTCGATGATGTACGCGATGAGTTTCGGATTGAGCGTGCGCAGAGCGGGACGCGGCCAGGCAGGCGGCGCGGCGGAAGCGAGAGCTGCAAGGTTCGGCCCGAGGGACCGTGTTGACACGGGCGGCATTGGAAGGTTCAACGGCAAGGGCGTCGCGTCTGCGGCAGAACTAACGGCGTGATTCGGCGCATTGGCCTCGATTAACGCGGGGGAAACCGGCTCGAACAGCATGGCCGCCTGAACGTGGGATTCGACGCCTCCGGTGACGAGAATTCCGTCAAGTCGGCCATGCCCGAGTTGGATGGCGTCGGCATCGAGTGAGTACTCGCCTGCATCGAGCGAAGGAATGCGGAAGGAGCCGTTCTTTGCCGTGGTGGCGCGGACTTGCGCGCCTGTGGACTGGTTGCACAGAACGATGGAGACTCCGCCGAGGGGGGCTGAATGCAAATCTGTCAGGCGGCCCACGAGCGAACCGGATTGAGGGGATTGAACCTCGACCAGATTTGACGAAAAGGGATCAGGCGGGACCGACTGAGCAAAGGTTGCCGCCTCGGCGCTCACGCACAGGGCGCTAAACATCAACCATTCAATCCAATTCCGCTTTGCGTCTGTCATTGCCAGCGCTGCCCGGGCAGATACGGGGTGAAAGGGCAAAGCAACGCGCCGGGCCGCTCTGGTGGCGGTTCCGTTGCGGGCGGTATGGATCTCAGCCTTTTTCGCCGCCCTGAGTGTGTCCAGATAAAGTTTGGCAGCGATCTTATGCCTCACGGTCAGGGCTTGAAAGTAGTCTGCGTCACAATTGCATGTTCTTGCAGTCACATAGCGGTGTTTCCGATCGGACCAGCGAGTGGAATGGTTCGGTAGACTGAAAAGACGGCAGTTGGATGAAGTTCGCGTCGGCGAGGCGCACTCGAGGCCGGATTGGCCGAAAAAGACATGTTCATTGATGAAGCCAAGATTCGTGTGAAGGCCGGCGACGGCGGCAATGGGTGCATGGCGTTCCGACGGGAGAAGTTTGTGCCGCGCGGGGGGCCTTCGGGGGGCGACGGCGGGCGCGGCGGCGACGTGGTGATGGAGTCGAGCCAGCGGCATAACACGCTGATCCATTTCCGCTATAACCCCGAGCACAAGGCGCAGCGGGGCGAGCACGGGATGGGCTCGAACTGCACGGGGCTGGATGGGCGGTCAATCACGCTGCAGGTTCCGGTGGGCACTTCGCTTTACGACGCCGACACGGGCGAGCTGGTGCACGACTTTCGCGAGCCCGACGAACGGATCGTGATCGCCAAGGGCGGACGCGGCGGGCGCGGCAACCAGCACTTCGCGACCAGCACGCACCAGGCTCCTCGAGAGCATGAGCTGGGACGAGCCGGCGAGGAGCGCAGTTACAGGCTGGAGCTGAAGCTGCTGGCCGACGTGGGGCTGGTCGGGCTGCCGAATGCGGGCAAATCGACGCTCATCTCGCGCATCTCGGCAGCGCGGCCGAAGATCGCCGATTATCCGTTCACGACGCTGGAGCCGAATCTGGGCGTTGTGACCGTGGGCGAGGAGCCGGACCAGGAATCCTTTGTGGTTGCGGATATGCCGGGGTTGATCGAAGGCGCGCATCTTGGGTCCGGGCTGGGCACGCAGTTTCTACGGCACATTGAACGCACGCGGGTGCTGGCGCACCTGGTGGATGTGTCGGACGCGTCGGGAAGGCCCGATCCGGTGGAAGACTTCAAGGCGATTAACAACGAGCTCGCGAGCTTCGAGGACGGCGGCGAGCATCCGCTCGCCCGAAAGCCGATGATCGTGGTGGCGACGAAGATCGACGCGGCGAACCCGGAGAAGCTGAAGAAACTGGCGGCGCATGCCAAGCGGAAGAAGCTCGAGTTCCATCGCGTGTCGGCGGTGACGGGCGAGGGAATCGACGAGCTGAAGTGGGCGCTGGCGAAGCGGGTACGGCCGGACGCGAGCTGAGATTGATACCAGCTTCGGCGAAGCGCAAGCATGCTTTTCGATTCGCGCGAGCATCTTTTCCCCAAACGCCAGCATCTTTTGGCAGATGAGCGACGCAGGTTTAGCGGCGGGCGAAGGCGCTTAAACGGTGCGGTTCCGGTCGCGCGCGAGATCAGGAACGGCGAGACGAACTGGCCGAGCGCGTCCGCCGCAACCGCCGGACGTGGGCTGAGCAATGCGAAGATTCGCAAAGCTTTGCGCAAAGATAAAATACAGTTCGGAAACCGAGCCGGGCGGGGTGAGGGGCAGTATGTGTCCTTCATTTCGTCCGGTGGGTTTT
>JASHSG010000334.1 GCA_030040935.1 Acidobacteriaceae bacterium
GAGCTCTTGCCGCCGCGCCGCGATGCCACGCCCAGCGGCACACCCAGCAGCATCAGCACCAGGCACGCCGCAGGGAATGCAAACCGGTTGTTCAACTCAATCTTGTATTGCTCCGCATCTGCCGCGTTTTTGCTGTCGTGGATTCGTTCCCGAAGCACCTTGAGTGGCGTCGCATAAAGCTTCGTATCAACTCGCCCCAAGCGCACATCGCTCTGCTGGCCCAGCATCAATGGCAAATCGGTGGTTGTGAACGTCGAAATGTTCGACTGTTCCGGCTCGTCCGCCACCGTCTCATCGCGCACGCCGTCGCGCAGCCGCATCAACAACTCCTGCGTGTTGTCGCTTACCACCGTTGCCGAAGCTGCAGTGGTTATCAGTGGATTGTTCGGGTCAGACACGTCGGCCATGAACACTTGCCGCCAGTTGGCCGCGCCCGTCCCCGAGCGCACATCCTGCACATAGAGGACGTAGTTGCGAAAATCCTCGTAGAAAACGCGCGGCTCAATTTCGTAGCTGGCCTGCGAGGTCTCGAGCGACTGCTCCATTTCGACAATCGCCTGGTTCGCCTTTGGCGCAAGGTACAGCGAGTTTCCGAGCCCCACCAGCGTACCCCCGACCGCCACGATCGACGCCACGCGCACAAAATACCCGATGCCCAGCCCGGACGCGCGCATGGCAATGATCTCGCTGTCCGAAGCCAGCCTGCTCAGGCCTAACAGAATGCCCCACAACACCGCCATGGGGACCGTCACTTTGAAGAGCTCCGGCAGCGTGAACAGAAAGACCTGCGCCACATCTGCGAGAGTGGAGCTGTTGCGCACCATCACTTCGAGAATCTGAGGCAACCGCGGCATGAACAAGATGAAAGTGAAGAGCGCGCCACCAATCAGCGTGAGGGAGAGAATTTCACCGAGGATGTATCGGGTGAGGATGCGCACAACGGACGCCTGCGTTTAGTTTAGCGTGTCCGCGTGCCGATGAGCGCGGGCTGCCAGCTCCGCAGCCTCAAGCTGTTCCCAAGTACGCAGACACTGCTTAGCGCCATCGCTGCGGCCGCCAGCCAAGGCGTGAGCAGAATGTGAAACAGAGGATATAAGAGGCCTGCGGCCAGCGGTATCCCGATCACGTTATAGCCGACTGCCCACCCCAGGTTCTGCCGCATCACGCGCACGGTCGCGTGCGCCAGCGCAATCGCCGTGGGGATCGCCTCCGGCCGCGCGCGCACGAGCAGCACATCGCCTGCCTCCTGCGCAAGATCCGCGCCCGTCCCCATTGCGATGCCCGCGTCTGCCTGCGCCAGCGCGGCAGCGTCGTTGATGCCGTCTCCCACCATGGCGACGCGCAGCCCCGACTGCTGCAGCGCGCGAATCCTAGCCAGCTTGCCTGCGGGAGCCAGCCCTGCTTCCACTTCCTGAATGCCCGCCTGCTCCGCAATCGGCGCTGTCGCGGCCGCCGAGTCGCCAGTCATCATGAGCACCCGCAACCCTTCCTTGTGCAGCGCCACGATCGCTTGCGCCGCATCTGCCCTCAGCACATCTCTTGCATCAAAATATCCGGCGAACGAGCCGTCGAGCGCCATCCACAACCGCGTTACTCCCGGCTCCGGTCCCGGAATATTCCCGGGCAGCACGATCCCAAACTCACGCAGCATCGCCTGGTTCCCCAAAATACAATCGTGGCCCTCCACGCGCGCCGTCAATCCGCGCCCCGGCAGCACCTGCACATCTTGAGCCCGCGGCCACAGGAGACCTCGCGCGTGCGCCGCCTGCACAACCGCATGCGCCAGCGGATGATTCGACCGTTCCTCGGCCGCCGCCGCAATCCGCAACAAATCGCTTTCTCGCCTCGAGGTACCGTAATCCGACAGTCCCTTAGTCCCTCGTTCTCTGGTTCCCTCCATTTCTAGTCCCCGGTCCAGGGTCCCAATTCCTTGAATTTCCGGCCTTCCAACCGTGATCGTCCCTGTCTTGTCCAAAACCACTACGTCCAGCTTTTCAAGCCGTTCGAGCGCCTCGCCGCCCTTGTAGAGTATTCCCATCTGCGCGCCGCGCCCCACAGCCACCGTCAGCGCCGCGGGCACCGCCAGTCCCATCGCGCATGGACACGCAATCACCAAGACCGCCACCGTGTTTTCGAGCGCCATCGGCATCGAATGCGCGGCCACCATCCACGCCACAAATGTGATCAAAGCCAGCCCGAGCACCACCGGCACAAAAACCGCGCTCGCCCGGTCGGCAAGCAGCTCCATCGGCGCACGTGAGCTTTGAGCTAGATCCACCATTCGCGTAATTTGCTCGAGCACCGTGGCTGTACCCAGCGAATCCGCCCTGCACTCCACCGCGCCATCGTAGTTTAGCGATCCGGCCAGCACGCGCCCGCCCACGCCTCGCTCAAGCGGCGTCGACTCGCCCGTCAGCATGGACTCATCCACGGATGTGCGTCCCTCGACAATAGTTGCGTCCACCGGAAATCGCTCGCCAGGCAGCACCAACATGCTGTCGCCCGGTCGCACTTCTTCGACCGGTATAACGCTCTCCACGCCGTCCACAATCCGGCGCGCATTTACTGGCCTCAGTCTTGAAAGTGCATTGAGCGCCGACAGCGACCGCCGCTTCGCCCGGTTTTCCAGGCTTTTTCCCAGAAGCAGAAAGCCCAGAATCAGCAGCACCGCATCGAAATAAACCTGCCGTCCAGGCATTGGCGCAATCGTCGCATAAGCCGAGTAGACAAACGCCACTCCCGTGCCCAGGCTCACCAAGGTATTCATGTTGGTTGCGCCGTGCCGCAACGCATGCCAGGCGCTCACATAAATCCCGCTCCCCGCGTACGCCACAACGACCGACGTCATCACCAACAGAAACCACCGCGACTCATTCGCCGGCAGCGCGTACAGCCATGGAAATATCCGCGCCAGAAATGAATCGAACGCGCCCATCTCGCTTCCCAGCGGCATCGCCAGCAACATTGCCGCTGCGCCTGCGGCCAGCGTTATCCATGCCTTCAGGTCCGCGCCGCCTGCCCCGTCCTCGCTACGCCCCGCACCTTCGCCCATTCTGGGCAGCACCGCGTCGTAGCCTGCCTCGCGAACCGCAGTAATCAATTGCTCGGGTACCACCACTTCCGGGTCAAACACCACGCTCGCCCGGTTCGTCATCAGATCTACGCGCGCTTGCTCCACGCCCGCAGTCGCGCGTAGCGCCTCTTCAACATGGTGCTGGCAACTGGCACACGTCATCCCCAGAACGGGAAGTGTCAGCGATTCTTTGAAGCGCGCTGCCAAAAGTGGATCCGATCCGTTCAAAGCCCTATGGCGGCGAGGCCGCTCAGGATGAAGCCTCATCGACGCTGCCTGCGTCCAGATATGCCATGTATCCCGCCCTGGCGATAGCGGCAATAGCCAGGTTGAGAGGCGGCGGCTCCTCATTTGATCTCACACGTGCCGCGCCCAGCCCAACCTGCTCAACCACCAACCCCGGCGTCGCAGCCAAAGAATCGCCAACGCGTCGCACACACGCGCCACAGCACATCCCATCGATCCTCAGCGTGAATTCCGCCAATTCCTCTCCCTCGCGTGTTTATTTGATGATAATGGCAGGGGAGTGATTCGCGACGAGCCCGCCTCCTGGGACGCAAGCCACAGCGGTCAATCCTGCCAGGCACCACACAAACCGCCTCAGGCGAAACGAGTTACCCTTGAAATGGACTTCACCATGACCTCGAAGACGGCGGCGAGCATCGAACGCGAGTTTCCCCTGGCGCCCGTCGTTGGCGTCGGAGCCATCGTTGTCGAGGATGCCCGCGTGCTTCTTGTCCGTCGCGGCACCGAGCCGCTCAAGGACCACTGGACCCTCCCGGGCGGCGTGCTTGAAATCGGCGAAGCCCTATGCGCGGGCGTCGTTCGCGAGGTCCTCGAGGAGACCGGCCTCCTCGTCGAGGTTATTGAACTCGTTGAGCTTCTTGATCGCATTCACCGCGAAGACGGCCGCATCCGTTATCACTACGTCATTGCCGATTATCTCTGCCGTGTTATCGGCGGCAGCCTTCGCGCCGCGTCTGACGCCGCCGCCGTCCGCTGGGTCGAGCGCTCGGAATGGAATAGCCATAGCGCGCTCGCCCTCGATCCCATCACCGTGCGGGTTATCGAAAAGGGCTGGCAGCGCGTACACCAGGTGGATTTACGGCAGCTCAAGCCCTGGCAGCCTGAGCCAAAGCAGCCGGGCTCCGCCAAGCGGAGGGCGCCGGGCCAATGACAAAGCCTGTCAGATGGGCCATCCGCGTGCTTCTCGCCGTGGTGGCCGTCGCGGCCATCGGCGGCATTGGATTCTATCTGCGCCCCATCAGCTACCTCAATGCCTGGGTCTATGTGCAGGAACATTTCGTTGGATTCGAAAGTCACGACGTCAAAGTCGACGGCTACCACATGCACTACCTCGCCATGGGTCCTGCAGATGGCTCGCCTGTCGTTCTCGTCCATGGCCTCGGCGGCCGCGCCGAGGATTGGTGGAATGTGGCGCCCACCTTCGCCAAAGCGGGCTTCCGCGTCTACATGCCCGATTTGCTCGGCTTCGGGCGCAGCCAGCAGCCTTCCGATTTCTCTTACTCAGTCCTCGATCAGGCCGCGGTCCTTGTCGATTTCATGAATGTCCTCCAGATCAAGAAGGCCGATGTCACGGGCTGGTCGATGGGCGGATGGATCGTGCAGCTCATCGCCTTCGAGCATCCGGAGCGAGTATCAAGGCTGATTCTCATCGATTCCGTCGGCCTTAGCATCAAGCCCACCTGGGACACGAATCTCTTCGTCCCAAACTCTGAACATGAGCTGGCCGAGCTCGACGCCCTGCTGATGCCCAACCCCCCGCCCATTCCGCCATTCATCGCCCGCGATCTCCTGCGCAACTTCAGCCGCAACGGCTGGGTAATTAGGCGTGCGATGGCCTCGATGCTGACAGGCCAGAACGTCACCGACAACCTACTGCCCCAATTGAAGTTCCCGGTCCTCATTGTCTGGGGTTCGCTGGACCAGATTGCTCCCGTCAATCAAGCCACGATCATGCACAATCTCATCCCCAAATCCGAGCTCGACGTGATTCCCGGCTGTGGACACATGGTCCCTTTGCAATGCGCCGCCGAGATGGACCCGATAACTCTAAAATTCATCCAGTAATAACACAGCTTCGCATTTCGAAATTCAATTTGACGCCCCCCCCTCTCCTCTGCGAGACTCAGCCAGATGTCCTACACAGGAAAACTTGAATTCGCTGCGGAGCGCCGTTACCGTGAACGCAATACGCGTCTTTATCGGTTGGCGCATTGGCCCATCTGGATTTGGGTCTTTTTTATTGCCCCCGGGCCGCTCACCTTCTCCGTATTCTCCCGTGGTTTCCATTGGGTTAATTGGACATGGCTTGCCGCGGTTCTGATCGGCACGGGAATCGCTGGCCTTCGTGGCCGCCTTCCCGGTGTCGAGCCTCGACCCTATATCCTTCGTTTCGATGAAGACCGGCCCAATCCGCTCTACCGCCGGGTTTGCTACACCTTCGCCTGGAACGCCGTTTTAAACTTCACACTGCTCAATCTCGCCGGCCTCGTTCTCGCCTCCATAACCGGCGTCTGGCACCTTAAGCAGATTTATTACTATGCTTACTCGCCGCTCTGCGCCGTCATCCTGCTGTTCGGTATCATGGGCAAGCTGCCACGCGTAGGACTGTCAACCAAAGGAGAAGGCGTCGAGCGGCGTTATTTCTACGGTTCAGTGTGGGCTGCGACCGCTGCTCATGTCGTCCTGCTCCTTCTCTGGAGAGTCCTGCCAGAGACACGTCCCGGCAACTTCGCCAAGCTTGTCGTCTTCTGCGCCACGCTCACTGCGTTTGGTTTGGCGGCCTCGCGTGGTCAGCTTCCTCGTACCCGACCCATCATCCCTGGCGAGCTCATAGCCTCCGACTGAAAGCCCGATCCTCGCTTATTGAGACAAAGCGGGATCCTGTCGTCTGACAGGATGCGGGGTGCCGGAACCTTTGGCAGGTTTTCGTCGTTGGCCTGTAGTTAACTACTTTTGATTCAGTAAATAACGGCAATTAGAGTGGCCAGAACCCGTAAAGCCGCCGATCGCAATCTCTCCCTATCACCCAGGCAGTGAGCGCTCAATGATTGCCGCCCGTGATTCAAATCACATTTGACCCTCCCCTCACAGCGGTATAAGAAGGTTGCTATGTGCCTTGCCATTCCCGGAAAAGTTGAAGAGATCACCTCCGATGGCATGATCCGCATGGGCCGCGTCAATTTTGGCGGCGTAATTAAAAACGTCTGCCTTGACTACGTGCCCGAGGTCGTCGTCGGTGACTACACCATTGTCCATGTTGGCTTCGCCATCTCCAGAATCGACGAGGCCACCGCCGAGCAAACTCTCGCTGACTTCCGGGCCCTCGGCGTCCTCGATGAAGAATTGGCCAGCGAAGACGAAGCCTTGGCCCGCGCCGCCAATCGCCGCCAGTCCCCCTGCCCCGACGGAAGCTGCTCGGATGTGGATGCCCCTGAGGGTGCCCCGGGGCTCGCTTTTGAGACCGGAGCTAGCCCCGCTAACTCCGCTGCTTCCAAGCCATGAAGTACCTCACCGAATTCCGCAGCGGTGAAATCGCTCGCGCCCTGGCTCGCGAGATCGCGCAAATCACCACGCGCCCGTGGAAGATCATGGAAGTGTGCGGCGGCCAGACCCACTCGATTATTAAGAACGGTCTCGATCAGATGCTCCCTGCCGGCGTTGAAATGATTCACGGCCCCGGCTGTCCCGTCTGCGTCACGCCGCTCGAGCTCATCGATAAAGCCCTCGCCATCGCCGCGCAACCCAACGTGATCTTCTGCTCCTTCGGTGACATGCTTCGCGTTCCCGGCACCGAGGGCGACCTCTTTCAGGTCAAGGGCCGCGGCGGGGATGTCCGCGTTGTCTACTCGCCACTCGACGCCGT
>JASHSG010000036.1 GCA_030040935.1 Acidobacteriaceae bacterium
CGGCTACGGGAACCTGGTGAGCCGCGTGGTGAACATGGTGCACAAGTACTTCGGCGGAGTTGTGCCGGAGGCGGGCGCGGAGACGCCGGCTGAAGCTGCGCTGCGAGCGAAAGCGGAAGCGGCGATCACGGCGTTCGGGCCGGCGTTCGATGAGCTCAATTTTTCTGAAGCGCTCAAGAGCCTGTGGCTGCTGGTTGCCGAAACCGACGGTTACCTGACGGCCAATGCGCCCTGGAAAAAGCCGGCGGAACGATCGAATGAGGAACATGCGAAGCACCAGGCCAGAGTGCTGGCGACGGCGGCGGAGGCGATTCAGGTGATTACGGCGCTGGCCTATCCGGTCGTGCCGGAAGCTGCGTCCAAGGTATGGCAGCAGCTTGGACTGGGCCAGCTGGCGGAAGCTGCGAAAAAGGTGTTTCTGAAAGATCTTGCGTGGGGCGGATTGAAGGCGGGGACGAAGTTCGGCGAGCCCGCACCGCTGTTTCCGCGCGCTGAGAAAGAAGCGATCGAACATATGCGGAGTCTTGAGGACGAAAACAGCCAAAGCGCGGTGGAATCCGCGGCCGGCGGAAGTGCAGTGGAAGATGCGAAGGTGCCAGTTGCGGCGCAGAAGAAGGAAGCGGCTTCACCCGCGAGAATGGCTGCGCCAAGGACTCCGGCGGCGATGCTAAAGCCGCCGGCTGCGGCGGCTGCGACTCCGGCGCCGCAAGCACTTCAGCGCGTTGCCACGAGCGAGGGTACGGCGGTTGCGCCACAAGCAGCGGCGGAGGTCGCCACTCATGGGCCGCAGCACATTACGATCGACGACTTTGCCAAGGTGGAGCTGCGCGTGGCGCAGATTCTGGTTGCCGAGCGCGTGCCCAAGGCCGACAAGCTGCTGCGGCTTGAGGTGGACTTGGGGACAGAAAAGCGGCAGATTCTGGCAGGGATCGCTGAGCACTACGATCCGGAAAAACTGGTTGGGCGGAGAATCGTTATTGTTGCGAACCTGGCGCCGCGAAAGATGCGTGGACTCGAGTCAAATGGAATGCTGCTGGCGGCTTCGCTCGAGGGCGGCGCGCCCGTGCTTGCTGGGTTCCTCGAAGATGTTCCTCTTGGCGCGCGCCTCAAGTAGGCGCTCCGCGCCTTTGGGCCTCGGACCAGATGCTAATCAGTCTTGAGCAGAGACCTCGTGCCAGCGACTAGCGAGCGGCTGCTCCACGCAAGGGTGGTGCGGAAGGCGGGACTTGAACCCGCAAGCCTTTTGGGCGCCAGCTCCTAAGGCTGGTGTGTTTGCCATTTCACCACTTCCGCGCGGTGGGCAGCCTGGACAGGGCCCGGCCAATTCAAGTCTAGAGTCAAATTGCTGCAGGTGGCAATGCGCATGCGGGTTCCCGCCTTGCTGGCTCGGCCTGCCCCGCGAACACCGCTGCTGCCGGCGTTATTTTGCGCTGCGCGCGAAACTGCCGCTCTTGCCACCCGATTTGGACTCGAGCCGTATATCTCGAATGACGATGGCCTTGTCGAGCGCCTTGGTCATGTCGTAGACGGTGAGCGCAGCAACGGCGGCGGCGGTGAGGGCTTCCATTTCAACGCCGGTGGGGCCGGTTGTGGAAGCAGACGACGTGATGCGCACACCGCCGCGGACGATAACAGCCTCAACGTCGACGTGCGTGAGCACGAGGGGATGGCACATGGGGATAAGATCTGAGGTGCGCTTGGCGGCCTGAATGCCCGCGAGGCGCGCGACCTCAAGGGGATTGCCTTTACGGTTGGACGGCAGAGCCGCAATGACGGCTGTCGAGAGCTCGACAAAGGCGGACGCGGTGGCGTTGCGGCGCGTGGACTGCTTGGAGCTGACATCGACCATGGAGGCCTGGCCGGATTGGCGGAAATGCGAGAGACGCGAGGGTTTGCTGTTTACGGGCTGCGAAGATTTCGGCATAGAACTCCTCAGGGAAGCAGAATGCGGACAGTCGTGCCTGGGCGAAGGCGATGGGCGTCCTCGGGCACGGCCAGAAAACAGTTGGCGCGGGCCATAGCGGCCAGATCGCCCGAGCCCTGCCAGGGGACGAGCGCGACGGAAGGCTCGGAGCCGGCGAACGTGCACGTAGCGGGCAGAAAGCGCGTGAGGCCCGGTTTGGTTTTGACGTCTTCGGCGAGGTGCGCGAGCGCGAAGCGCGGGCCGAAATTCCGTCTCCCGGCGAGCGCGGCGATCAGAGGCGCGGCGAAGAGCAGGAAGGTGACGGCGGACGAGACAGGATTGCCGGGCAGCCCGAAGCAGTACTTCGTACGGCTCTCGTTTTGGGCGGGATTTGTAGAACCGCGGCGGAATTCAGCGAAGACCAGCGGCTTGCCGGGCTGGATGCGGACGCCGGTGAAGTGAAAGCGGGCTCCGGCGCGGATCAGTGCGGGCTCAACGAGATCGAACTTGCCCGCGGAAACGCCTCCGGTGATGAGAAGAAGATCGGCGGCCCGAGCGCGGGCCAGTGCGGCATCGAGGGATTCGGCGGTGTCTCGGGCGATGGGCAGGATCCAAGGGTCGGCGCCGGCCGCGGTGACCATCGCGGCCAGCATGGCGCTCGATGAGTTTCGAATCTGGCTGGGACCGGGGGTTGAGCTGATGGGCACGAGCTCGTCGCCGGTGGAAAGGATGGCGACCCGCGGCCTGAGGAAGACCGGGAGCGAGTTCGAGCCGCAGGACGCGGCGAGAGCAATCTGTGCGGCGCCGATGAGGGAGCCGGGGGGGAGAAGTTTGTCGCCTTTGTGCGCCTGAGCGCCGCGGCCGACGATGTTCTCGCCTTTGCGAATCGTGCGCGAGGGCATAAGGCGGATGGCGCGGGCTGACGCGGCGCCGGATTCTTCGGCCGGTGCGCCAGATTCTATAGTGTGTTCCAGCATGATCACGGCATCGGCGCCCGAGGGTATGGGCGCGCCGGTCATGATCTCCCAGGCTGCGCCGCGCGGGAGCGGGCCGGAAGAAGCTTGCCCGGCGCGAGTTGTGCCGGCCACGCTGAGGGGACGATGCGTGGAGGCTTCAGCGGCGCGGCAGGCGAATCCGTCGCGCGTAGAACGGGCAAACGGAGGCTGTTCGGCATCGGCAAGGAGGGGTTCGGCCAGCACGCGGCCGATGGCCTGATTGAGCCTGACACGCTCGATGCCCGAACTACGCTGGCCAGTGTGAAGCCGGACGACTTTCGCGGCGCAGGAGGTGACCAGCGCGGCAGCCTCGTCGAAACCCGGCAGTGCGGGGCTGAACAATCTGGAGCTGAGGCGCGCCGGACTCATGGAATGGATTGTAGAGGTTCGGAGAACCAGCGCGTTATGGCTGAGAGTCCGAATTGGCGGGAGTTGAAGTGGGCGAGGACGAGCGGGCTGGATCGGCAGAGGATGGCGCTGGGCCGGGGGGCACGATGTCTTCGCCTGCCCGCTCGAGAATGGCGGTAGCATCAGCGGCGTGGGGTCCGGTGGGGGCCAGCTGCAGGTACTTGCGAAAAGCATCGGCGCAACCCGGCGGCAAAACCAACTTTTGGGTGTCGGGATCGACACGGGCGTCCTGGGCGAGGCCCACAGCTTTGATGTAGTAAAGGAGGGCCTGATCCGGATCTGCCTTTATGGCGACACCAGCAGCGTCGATTTGCGCAGAAAAGTTCTTCGTCTCATAGAAGATCAGGGCTTGATTGCGGAGGTACATGGCGGCATTCGACGGATCGGCCTTTGCGGCGGCGTCAAATGCGGCATTGGCTTCGTCGACCAAAAGGGTCCGTGCATAGACCTCGCCCAAGCCGGCCTGGGCCGCGCCTATGACGTCTGGCCGAGGCGGATCGGCCTCTTGCCCAAGGTCGAGCGCCTTTTTGAAGTTGGCTTCCGCGTCCAGGTATTTCTCAAGCGCAGTTTCGGCGCGCGCCAGAGCGATCCAGAGCACAGGCTCGCCGGGATCTGCAGCTGCGTCCCTGGTCATCAGGGTTTCGATTTCGGCCAGCCTGGCATTCTCGATCTCAGCGGTCATTTCATCAACGTCGCCAGGGCTGGCGGCAGCGCCGAGGTTCTGCGCGGCAGTAACGCGCGCATCCTCCGCAGCATGGAAGTCAAGATTCACGATTCTCAGGTCGGCCTCGATGGCTGCGTTATCGCGTTTGGCGTCGGAGGCGGCCGCGACATTTGCCTCGGACAACTCATGTAACGCCCTTTGCTGGTCAGGCGAAAGCCTGGCAATGAACTCGGGGCGAGTCATATCCATGTCCTGCGCCGTATCCTGTCCCGCGACGATTTGGACACCGCTGATGTAATCGACGATTTTGCCTTGCGGCGTATCGGGCGCGCGGTAGACCACCATGTATTCACCCGGAGGCGCCTGACCGGAGTAGTCGCCCGAAGCCGCGACGGGAAAGTTGTAGCCTAGCGTTACTCCGCCGTCTACGGAGAGGCTGACCGTGCCGTCCTTCTGAGGCACTCCTGAAGGATTGATGACACGGCCGTGGATTCTGCCCAGGCCAGGGGCCGCCTGCGCTGAGGCGAACAGAAAGGGGGCGAAGAGCAGGCCAGCGAGGGCGGAGACGCTGGCCAAGGCCGAAAGGCGCGCCGGAATCCCAGAACTCATGCAATGAATTGTAGTGGGTGGCGATCTGCGAAAAAAGGCGCCCGCACGGCGGACGCCTTTTGTGGCAGCTCGTTCGAGCGGACCGCCTAATGGGACTTGGACGCCTTGTAGGAGGAGCTGACCTTCTCTCCCGCCTGCTGCAAAATCCCGGCAACCTCGTTGGCATAGGCGCCGTCGGGTGCGAGCTCAAGATACTTCTCATAGGCCGCAACGCAATCGGGAGGCAAAACGATGCGCTGGGTCTTGGGATCGATGGTGGCGCTGGCGACCAAACCCTGGCCCTTGATGTAGTAGAGGATGGCCTGATTCGGGTCGATCTTGATGGCCTCATCGGCTGCAGCCGCCTCGGCGGCGTTATTGTTTTCCTGATAGAAGATAACGGCCTCGTTTCTCAGGAAGAGGGGTGCGTCGGTTGGATCGGCCTTGGCAGCTGCGTCATAGGCAGCATTGGCCTCAGGAACCTTGCCTTGACGCGCGTAGATTTCGCCCAGGCCGGCGTTGGCCTGCCCAATCACGGCCATCCGCGGTTTCTTCGAGGCGGACTCTAAATCAAGCGCCTTTTTGTAGGAGGCGATCGCGTCGTCGTAGTCCTTGAGCCCAGCCTGAGCAAACCCCAGGTTGACCCACAGCAAAGCCTCGTCCGGCTTCAGCCCCGTGTCCTTGGTCATCAAGCTCTGGATGTCGGTGTATTTGGCAGTTTTAATTTCGTTGACCTTGGCGTCAAGATCGGCTTTTGAAGCATTGGGGCCGAGCTGCTGCGCCGCAGTCCCAGATGCGCCGTCCAGGTCTTTCTTGTCCTGACTAACAGCTCTCAGGTCGGCATTCAGGGCGTTAATCAGCTGGTTCGCCTTGAGGGCCTCAGAATTCTGCTTCTTAAGTTCGTCGAGTTGCCTTTTTTCATCCGCAGTCATGTTGTTGATGTAGTCCTGCCGCGACATATCGTCGTCCTGATCGAGATCCTGTCCGGCGACAATTTTGATTCCGCGGATGGAGTCGACCATCTTCCCCTCGGGAGTGTCGGCCGCGCGATAGACCAGTGTGTACGTTCCGGGCTTTGCTTCGCCTGAATAGTTGCCTGTGGAATCAACCGGGAAAGTGAAGTCCAGAGTATGACCTCCATCGGTCGAGAGGCTAACCGTGCCACCCCCTTGGGGTTGGCCGGTCGGATTTATCACCTGGCCGTGGATCTTGCCCATTTTGTCGGAAGGCTGGGACGGAGCCTGTGCCGGAGCGGGCGGAGGAGCCAATGCGAGCAGGACCGGCAAAGCGGATAGACCCAGCAAAAGAGAAAAAACGCGTTTCATGTCATCTCCTTGAGAGGAGCGGGAGGGGTGCTGCCCGCAGTCTCTAAAAAAATTCAAATTACAAGTGCACAGCGGCAGACGAACTTAGGAAGCCGCCGGAAGACCGTCGAAACGATGGAGAGCAAGGAAAACCTCGCGACAGCCCAGACGCCGTTTTCCCAGCCGAGCGGACAGGTGCAAAGGCGCGTGTCAATGCCGCCCGGCATATTTCCAGCAAAACCAACGTTAAATCCAACCCAGCGCCCCGCACAAGGGGATTTGAGCGGTTCCACAATTTACGCGTCCCTTCTAAGCTCCTCCAGTGTCGCCATTTCCTCAAGAAATGCCACCCGGCGGTTGCGCTCCCGGGAAACTGCAATTTTGGAGGCACACAAAATCGGATCATCGAAAACGGGCAATGGAGATGACCGCGCCAAACAATGCAGACGATGGTGGAGGCCGGCAGGCCAGAGACTTACCCAGAACGCCGTCCAACGCCTCGTGGATTAACGATTGCAATGGTAGTTCGTCAGCAGCGAGGCCGCGTGTGGCGCGGATCACACTAGAATTCTGGTATGAGCATTGTGATTCGCAAGGCAACCGCCGAGGATGCGGTTCAGATTCTGGAGTTTGTTCGCGCGTTGGCAGCCTTTGAACGCGCACCGGATGCGGTGACGGCGACTGTGGAAGGCCTGATTCGAGATGGCTTCGGGCCGCATCCGTTTTTTGAATGCCTGATTGCCCAATGCGACGGCCAGGCGGCGGGATTCGCATTTTATTTCTTCAACTACTCGACGTGGGCGGGACGGCCGGGCATCTACGTCGAGGATCTCTTTGTGCTGCCTGAGTACAGGAGGCTGGGTATCGGAAAGGGGTTGTTGAAGCGGGTGGCTGCGATTGCGCTGGAAAACGGCTGCCGGCGCCTGCAATGGGAGGTCCTGGACTGGAACACCCCCGCGATCGACTTTTATCGCGCCATGGGCGCCGAATTTCTGGATGAATGGCGGAATGTCCGCCTGAGCGGCGAGGCGCTGGATCGGCTGGCCACCTGCAGTGATCCAGGCGTTGCCGGCGCCGGACGATGAGATGACGAGAATTCGCGTGATCGGAGCGGGATTGGCTGGGCCAGAGGCGGCGCTGACGGCCGCACGGCTGGGCTGCGAAGTCGATCTCTACGAGATGCGCGCGATCGTGCACGGCAAGCCTCGATTGACGCCAGCGCACCAGACCACGGAGTTCGGCGAGCTGGTGTGCTCGAATTCGCTGAAAAGCGAGTCGGAGAACACTGCGCCGTGGTTGCTGAAGCAGGAGATGCGGCGGGCGGGATCGACACTGATGCGAATCGCGGATGAGACAGCCGTGCCCGCCGGACATGCGCTGGCTGTGGATCGCGTGGAGTTTTCGCGCCGGATTACAGAGGCCATCGCTGCGCAAGCGAAGATTCGCGTAATCCGGGAAGAGGTGACAAGCCTAAGCCCGGGTTTGGTCGAGGGCCGGAACGGTGCGACGCACTGCACGATTGTGGCGACCGGGCCGCTCACGTCGGATGCGCTAAGCCGGGAGATTGAGCGGCTGGCGGGCTCCGGGCATCTCGCGTTTTACGATTCGATCTCGCCGATCGTTGAAGCCGAGTCGATCGAGATGAATCGCGTTTACTTTGCGGCCCGATGGGACAAGGGAACGGCGGATTATGTCAACTGTCCCATGGACCGCAGTGAGTATGAGCGGTTTTTGAATGCGCTGCTCGCGGCCGAGCCCGCAGAAGAAAAGGCGTGGGAAAAACTCGACTACTTCGAGGGCTGCCTTCCCATCGAGGAGCTGGCCAGGCGGGGGCGTGACACCCTGCGCTTTGGTCCGATGAAGCCGGTGGGCCTGCGCGATCCGCGGACGGGCAAGACCCCGTGGGCGGTGGTGCAGTTGCGCAAGGAGAATCTGCGCGCCGACAGCTACAACCTGGTCGGATTCCAGAACCACTTGAAGTTTGGCGAGCAGGCGCGGGTGCTGCGGCTGATTCCGGGCCTCGAAAATGCGCGCTTCCTGCGCTACGGGCAGATTCACCGCAACACGTATATTTGTGCTCCAGCGCTCCTCGACCAATGCCTGCGCCTGAAAAGCGCTCCGGTAATCATGTTTGCCGGGCAGATTTGCGGGGTGGAGGGGTATACCGAGTCGATTGCGTCAGGCATGCTGGCGGGGATTTATGCGGCGGCCCTGTCGCGAGGCGAGGAACCTGTGCCCTTGCCGCGCGCGACGGCCCTTGGATCACTGGTTCACTACGTCACGCACGCGGATGCGAGGAGCTTTCAACCCGCCAACATCACCTTCGACTTGCTGGAGCCTTTGGACGATGAGACGCGGCGGCGAGTTCGGGACAAGAAGGAGCGGCACCGCGTGCAATGCGAGCGAGCGCTCGCGGCGTTTGAAGATTGGCGGGCGGCGACCGGGCATCCGGCATTGGAACCGCGCTAGCAGAGTTTACGTACCTGTGTTTACGCTCGGCCCTCCCCCGAAAGGAATGTTATGCAGCCCGTCACCGCAGTCGATTCCATTGCGCCTGCCATCGAGCGCACCAGGGAATTCCTCTTCAGGCCTTTCAAATGGAGCACCTATTTGAAGCTGGGGCTGGTGGCGATCATTACTGAAGGACTGGGGGAAAACTTTCATTCGCCGCACCTGAGTCATGGTGAAGGAGGCGGCCGATTTCATGCAACGACGGCATTGCCGTCGTTCCACCCCGCCCCCGGTTCGATTGCGATTGTCGCGGCGTCTGTTGCGCTGGCAATTGTACTGTCGCTTTTTATTTTCTATCTGATCACGCGCCTGCGGTTCGCGTTTTTTTATTCGCTCGTTCACAGCGTGAAAGAGATCGGACCGGGGTGGCGGCTCTATCGAGCGCAGGCGTCGCGGTTTTTCCGGCTCAACATTGTTGTGGGAATCTGCTTCATGCTGCTGATGGCGCTGATGGCGCTTCCATTCGCAGCCGGATTCTGGCGGCTCTATCAATTGAGCCAGCAGGGCGGCCACCTGGAGATCGGACTCATGTTGGCCGTTATCTTGCCGTTGATTCCGATCGTCATTTTGCTGGCGGCCGCCTGCGTTCTGACCGATGTGATTCTGCGCGACTGGATGATGCCGCATATGGCGATGGACGACGCGACGGCGGGCGAAGCATGGCGGCAGGTGCGGGCGCGGATCACAGCCGAGAAGAAGCAATTCATTGTTTACGCGATCCTGCGCGTGGTTTTGCCGACGATCGCGGCGATCGGAGTGTTCCTGCTGCTCGCTCTTCCCGGGTTCATGCTGGCTGGCATTGTTGCGGCGATCGAGTTCGGTGTCTACTCGGCGTTCTCAGGCGCGACCGGGGTATCGTGGCTGGTGGGCGTGGTTGTCGAGATATTCTTCGGCGTGGTGGCATTTGTCTTCGCGTTGTTGGCGAGCATCTGCGTCGGTGGTCCTTTGAGCACGGGCGCCCGCGAGTATGCCCTGATCTTCTACGGCGGCCGTTACAAGACGCTCGGCGACGTTCTTTACCCGGCGCAGGCGATCGCCGGCGGATCGAGCCGGCCGGCCTGACGCGACCCCGAGAACACGACCTGGAACCTTTTCGCTTCCTCCCGTGTCGAAGAGAAGGAGCGTCAGCGACGCGGCCAGCGGCGCGTGAACGTGTACCCTGAAGGCTGGGGAAGCCGGCGAATGAAGTGGAAGTTGATGACACGGAAGGCCATGCTTTTTGCGGGGCTCGCGTGTTGCGCGGTTCAGGCGCTTGGGCAGGGCGAGCAGCCAACGGAGGCAGAGAAGAAATCTGCGACGACGATCGTTCTGCCGCCCTCGCCAAAGGCGCTCCTACCTGACAGCTTCGACGGCTGGGTGACGACGGGACCATCCAAGGTCGTGACCGACGCGGTCGAGGTTGATCCGGCCAACGCGGCAGCCCTCAAAGAGTATGGGTTTAATGCCGCGGCGGTGGCCGACTACAAGCGCGAGAGCGAAACGCTCGGCATGCGCGCGCTGCGTTTCGATGACGCCAGCGGGGCTTACGGCGCGTACACCTACTATCGCCAAAATGGCTGGCCCAGAGAAGAGATCGGGACGGGAGCGGCCTCGGACCACAATCGCGTTCTATTTTGGCAAGGGACGACCGTGGTGGATGCGACGTTTTCGCGGATCGGACCGATGACGGCTGGAGAACTGCGCGAGATCGCGCACCAGCTTCCCGTGCCGACCGGAAACCGGGCGATGATCCCGCCCATCCTCGCGAACCTTCCCAAAGCTCAACTGGACGGGCAGACGACGCACTACGCGGAGGGGCCGGCCGGCTACGCCGGATCGGGGGGTGTGCTGCCGCCGTCGCTGGTGGATTTCGACAAGGGCGCCGAAACGGTGACGGCCAATTACTCACTGACTTCAGGAGCGGCGACTTTGACCATCATTGACTACCCGACGCCACAGATCGCAGAGGCGCAGGAGGCGGCCATTCGCGCGTATCTGAAGGCCGGCAGCCAGGCGCAGCCGCCGTGGCCGAAGCCTTTGACCGACTCCGACCAGGCATCGCTGGAGGTGCGCCACAGTGGGCCCCTGGTGGCGTTGGTGAGCGGCGACGCGGTTCCCGACGACAGTCATCGGCTGCTCGAGTCAGTTCACTTCGAAGCCAGCTTGACGGGGATTCCGCAGCCTGTGGAATCAGAGGTGGAGAAGACCAGCAGGCTGCTGTTGGGGATTGCTGTGCTGACGTTGATCGGGGCGACCGCGGCAGTCGTGCTGGGAGGGTTCCTGGGCGGTGGGAGAGCCCTTTATCGCATGGCGCGCGGCAAACCGATCTCGTCGGTCTACGACGAGGAGTTTATTCATCTCGATTTGGCTGAGAAATGGGACGAAAGAATCGAAGTGGTTGAGGTCATTGAGAGACCGAATCCGGAAGGTTAACGCTGCTCGGTCTCTGTGGAAAAAGGGACGCAAACCCGAAGAAACACTACGAAATCACGGGAAATGCCGGAGGATTTGAGGCGAATAATCAGCGAATAAAAGAACCCTCTGCGGCGCAGCGTTTTATTGTTAAAACATTGAAACACCAACACTTATTTTAACAAACATTTTCTCTTGACACTGCCTCCCCCCGCTCCTAGTATGCAGCCAGAAAGTTCTGATGGGTTTGGCTCCGTTGGAACTATTCTCCCTGAGGAGAGAGCTGCCCTGTTGCCGGGCGGCTCTTTCCGTTTTTGCGCCTGATTCGGCCGGCTTGCTTGAGTTCCGGGGCTCAGCCGGCACTGGCTTGGCCCATCGCCGGTCGGATTGTCCACGTTGCCAGGAATTGGCAGGGTCGACCGCGGCGAGAATTGGGTCTGCAGCGCCACAGGCCGAGCTTGAGGACGGAATGAGGCCGGGACCTCGCGCTTGGGACTTCTCGATGATCGCGGGTGAAATCGGGCGATCTGCAATCGCGCGCGCCCGATTGAGCTGGCCGGCAGCGACGAGGATGTGCGGGCCAGCCATCCCAATGAGCTAAAGACCCGGCAGCTCTTTCATTCTCGCGCGATTCGGGAATCATTCCCTGGGGCGCTCAATCCAGATTTCGATACCGCGCCGTCTCATCACTTCAGGTAGCTGCCGCGTTTCTCAGCTGTTTCGCAATCGCAGGGGACAGTTTTTGGACCGAAGGCACACGTTCGAAGCTGCGCCGGGCGCGGCTTTACCTCGATTCGGCGCGACGATACAATCGAAAAGCGGGACAAAGAGAAAATCGAGCCGACGTAGCTCAGTTGGTAGAGCAGCTGATTCGTAATCAGCAGGTCGTCAGTTCAAGTCTGACCGTCGGCTCCAGATTCGATCAGCGCAGAATCGCTGCTGGCCAGTTCGTCCGAACCCGCGCGTCGCGCAGCCGCCCTTCCAGATTAATTCATCGAATGCGGCGCACCTCAATCAGTCGGGCACAACAAACAAGGTGATGGATTGCGCTGGGAACGTATAGTTGCCAATGGTACTCGTTGTGCTGCCTGCCGCGGGAGGCGTGACGCTGACGGCGGCCTCTTGCACGATTGCGGTCAGATTGGCATTGCTGTACTGGTACACCTGCGCGTTCGTGCCGGCCGTTGAAGTGAAGTTTTCCACGCTGATACTCGAGGTAAGTGAACCATAGGTCTTGTTGATGACGATCACGGTAATGGCGTTGTCGGAAGTTCGCTGTGCGCCGAAGACCGCGAGCTGCCCCTCGCCGTTGCCGGTTGATGCCGTGCTGGTTGCGTAAAGATATGTGTTGCCAAAGGTCGAGTCGTTCCCGTCGTAGTTGCGGTACATGGCAAAGGCGTAGTTCCCGGGACCCTGAGAACTGTAATTCGTAGTCGGCCAAAAGGCGCCCATACCCAGATTCTGACGCCCGAAGATTCCGAGTATGTCGGCCTGCACGACCGCGCCGTTGATCGATTCCAGGCCGCCGAAGTTGTATTCGTCGATCGAGGTTTTCGTGCCCGGGTAATCGTTGGCGACCCACGTTTGCAGCATGGGAATCACTTGCGGAGCCTGTGCCGGCACGGTGCAACTGGAGGTGTAGTCCGGGTCGGTAATGTAGTTCGGCTGCTGATAACCGCCGTATGCCGGGGCTACAAAATTATCGGGGTCCTTATAGGTCGAGTCCCAGAAGACGCGCGTTCCATTCATGCGCTCGATTTGCTCCTGGGTGTCACCCGCCGTCGTAAAGGCCACTGAGTTGCCGCTGTTGACCGGATACTGGGGCGCAAAATAGCTGTGGACGTCAACATAATCGAGCAGCCGGATGCCATACTGCTGCGAATAGCTGTTGAATTGCTGCAGGTAGTACTCGATCATGGGCACGCCGCCGTGGGCCTCGCGGTCGATGGGATTACTCCATGGCTGGTAACACGGTCCTGAACTCCATCCGCTTTCGATGTCCTTCTTGGAATAAAAGTAGGCCCACCAGTAGTCAATGACCGGCCCGCTGACCAGGGCTGTGGGATCGGCGGTCTTGATGGCCAAGGCAGTGCCAATTCCATTGTTGGTCACCTCATCGTAAGTGAAAGCGACCGGATGGACATCACGATGCACTGCATCCCACCAGGTGGGCTCATTGTCGAGATCCCAGATGGCTACTCCATTGCCACTGGCGCCGCTGCCATATCCGGTCACGATCGAGTTGACCCAGGCGCCCGGCCAGGTCCCATCGGCCCAGGTTCCTGTGACAGAGCCGGGGGCAGGCGCGCTCAAAATGCTCGGCGGGGCCTCCTGGGTGCTGGTGATTGCAGCAATCGTGTTGCTGCCGTACAGATCACAGCCGCCCGAAGATGAGCAACCGTTGGTCCCATCGGGATCAATACCGTCGCCGCAACTCCCGTTGTAGCTCTCCTGGCCCGGATAAGCTGTCTTGGTGAAGCTGCAGGCCCCGGAAACGCCGTTCGAAACCCAACCGAGCACCGGCACTGTGCCCAAGGCGGCGGATCCTGCTGCATCGACGGCTGGAAAGAACTGCGTGAAATTCTCACCGGTTCCGGAGTTGGGGAACATGAAGGCGGCGCCGTCGCCGTTTTCAAAGTAATAGTCCGAGGCGGAATTGGTCCATCCGTTTTGGTAGTTGTAGCGCGACGTGTCGTCGCCGCCCCAGCGCAGAATACCGGGATTGGCAACCTTTTCCGAGGCCGGATCCAGATCGTACGCATTCATCCCATAGACGTAGGGGCTGATGGTGTGCGGGTTTTCATTGGGGTTCGATGGCGTGCCTAGATCCACGGCCAGGGCCGGTCCGGCTGCCGTGACCGGTGGGCTCAACGTGACGGTCGCGCTGCCGCTTACGTTTGTGAATCCGGTCATCGTACTCGTGGCTGTAACGGTGACGGTCGCCGGAGCCGGATACGGCGTGTTGTAAAGCCCCGCAGAACTGATGTCGCCCGGGCTCAGCGAGCTCCCAGTGGGAGCGGCCACCGACCAGGTGACCCCGTCGCTGTAGCTGCCAGTGCCCTGCACCGTGGCCGTGAATTGCTGCTGCGTGCCAATGGTCGCTGTGGTGGGTGTCACGATAATCGAAGTAATTCCCGGCTGGTTGTAGTTCGCCGTTACCGTCGTATTTGCGCTGATGGTTAGATTGCAGACGGAGCCGCTCGATCCGCTCGTTGATGCGCATCCGCTCCAGGAGACAAATGAATAAGTGTTATCGGTGAGAGCAGCGCTCAGTGCTATCTGCGTGCCACCGTAGTACGACAGCGTGAACGGCGTTGAACCGCCCGTCTTTGCGCTGTTGTCTGCCGGACTCGCAGTGATCGAAATGCCGCTCGAGGGTCCTGCCGAATCCACCGTCAGTATGTAGGCGGCAGGCGTGTTTACCGTTACCGATCCCAAACCGGTGGCGCTGGTGTACGTGGATGAACTCGCAGCGTCAGGTGTGTAGCTTCCGGTCAACTCATCCGTTCCGGTGGCCAGTGAGCTCGCCGGAATATTGATCTGAGCGCTGCCGTTCACGAGTACAGTCGCGGACGGAGTGTCGTATCCGCCGCCGCTCAGCGTCACCGAGCCGGTCGGCGTGGGGGCGCCGGCGCCGCCGCTCACGGCGACCGTCACAGCCAATGGCTGATTCTCAGCGATGCTCGAAGCACCCGGAGTGACCGTCACAGTGGGAGTTGCCGGGTTCACCGTTACGCTCACCGAGCCCGTCACGATGTTGTAGTCGGTCGAGTCGGTGGGCGTAAAGGTCACGCTCTCGCCAGGTGTTCCGCCGCTGGGCACGATGGTGGATGTAGTCCATGCAAACGCTCCGGGTACTGACGCCATTCCGCCGCTCAATGTCGAAGATGCCAGCGTCTGGCCGTAAGTGATCGCGCTCGCCGCAGGCCACGCCGACACCACCGGCGTAGCTTTGTTCACCGTCACACTCGCCGAGCCCACCACCGCGTTGTAATCCGTGGTGTCGGCGGGCGTGAAGGTCACGCTCTCGCTCGGAGTTCCGGCGCCGGGGGCCGTGGCGGGTGTCGTAAAGGCAAAGGTGCCCGCCGTTGACGCTGTTCCGCCGCTCAGTGTCGAAGATGCCAGCGTCTGGCCGTAGGTGATCGCGCTCGCCGCAGGCCACGCCGACACCGTCGGCATCGCCTTGTTCACGATCAGGCTCACCGAACCCACCACCGCGTTGTAATTGGCCGCGTCGGCGGGAGTGAAGGTCACACTCTCGCTGGGGGTCCCAGCGCCAGGCGCCGTTGCGGGCGTCGTCCAGGCAAACGTGCCGGATACCGATGCCGTGCCGCCGCTGAGTGTGGACGAAGCCAGCGTCTGGCCATAGGTGATTGCGCTGGCCGAAGGCCAAACAGAAACCGTCGGCGTGGTGATGGAAGCTGTGCCTCCGCCGCCGCATGCAGTGACCCATAGCAATGCCAGAAAACTCGACCAAAGCGCCGCTCGCCTTCTCTTCACGCTCATTTTTGTCAGTCCTTCTCTCGTAATCGGCGCCCGGTTTTGCTTCTCTAGCCCCGGCCGAATTCTTTCCCCGGCCGCTCTGGCTGAATGCCGTACTGACGCGTCATCGCGCATGTGGCACAATCGGGCTTAAACATGCTTGTCGTGCTTCTTGCCGAGGCTATGGATGTATAGTCGGACGGAATCCGGCTGGCATTCGTTAGAAATCAAGCCCAAGCCGATCTCGTTCCCGGTGCGCTTGCAAATACCTTGAATCAGCATCTTTTCGACGGCAGGCCCATTTTATGACTGGCTTGGTCGAACGCGAAACCATATGAGTTACGAAAGGCACATGCGCGGAAAGCATGAGACCGGATCAGGAATCCTCGTAAGCCGCTCGACCATGCGCAAGGCGCCGTGCTTTTGAGGGAACGGAACCTGGATACCATCAATCGACTCACCCCGGGCCAACTTCATATCCGGCATAGTCCCTGCTTCAGGTTTGACTTTACGCATCAGAATTCAAGATCAAAAAACCACGGCCTCTCCGTAAAAGAAGAGGCCGTGGGAAGTTAGGAACCAATCCGGTTTACTGTTCGACGAACACCGAGATCGGCACCGTCTGGGTAACTCCGCCGCCAGTGGCCGTAATCGTCACGACGGTGTTGGTGCCCTTCGGCGGGGCCGGCGGTCCGTTATAGGCGCCGCAGCCGGAAAGCTGAATGGCCCCGATCACACCCGCGATCAGCACCAGAGCCAACATCAGACCGCGCCGTTTCTTCCAGCCAAAGAAGCACAGAGCAATTGCGAACGTTGCTCCAGCCGGGAGGAACGGGTTGGAACGGTGTTGGAGAGACGCCGTGTTGCTGTCGGTGATCGTCAGGATAGTGCTGGTGGTCCCCGGCGGCGTTATGGTTGCGGGGTTGAAGACGAAGGTCACGCCTGACGGCGCACCGCTGCTCGTGAAGGTGATGGGCACTGTGAATGCGGGGTTCGGCACGATCGTGATCGTGACGGTAGCAGAACTACCGGGCCCCACGGTTACTGAGGGTTGAGCCCCGATGGTGAAGTCAGGCGGTATCACCTGGAGGGTGTAGGTTGAGGCTCCACTCGCGCTGGGCGTATAACCCGCCAGCGTGGCAACAGCCGTGACGGTCACCGTGGCTGGATAGGTTTCAGCCGTGAGGGTAATGGCGCCCGCGTAAGTCTTGGCGGTTGAGCTGGTCAGCGGATTCGAGCCGTCCGTGGTGTAGAGGATGGCAGCGCCGGACGTAGAATCCGTGATGGTCGCGGTGTTCGACGTCCCGATGATCAGCGTGCTTCCGGTAGCTGGGCTGATTACCGGTGTTGCCACTTGACCCAGCGGAGTTACAGCGACGGACCCCATGACCTGAGTCGCCGCCGCGTAATCGGCGTTGCCTGCCTGGTTAGCGTCGACCACGATGGTTCCCAGACCGGTGGCGGTGAGAGTGCTACCGCTCAACGATCCGGCGCCCGCAGTGCTGGAGGCATCGAGTGTGAAGGTAACCGGGTTGCCGGACGCACCGCCGGTTGCCGACAGAGTTTCCGCCTTGCCGTAGCCGAGCGGAGTTGTCGGATTGAAGGTAATGGTCTGAGCGGCCTGGTTGACGACGATGGTACCGGTCACCGCGCCCGCAGCCAGGTAGTTAGCATTTCCAGCCTGACTCGCCGCGATCATGATTGTGCCGACTCCCGTAATGGTCAGGGTCGCGTTGTTCGTGCCGCTGAGGGTGCCAGGTCCGGACGTGAGAGAGAAGGTGACCGGATTGCCAGATCCACCACCGGACGCGCTCAGCGTGATCGGAGTGGTGCTGTAAGACACCGGTGAGGTCGGTTTGAAGGTGATCGTCTGCGGGGCCTGGGTGACGTCAATCGTGATCTGCACCTGAGGCGCGGCGGCATAGATCGGTGTGCCCGTCGTGGTGCCCGCCTGGTTGGCGTCGATGATCAGGGTACCCGCACCGGTGATGGTCAGGGTTGTCCCGTTGGTGCCGCTTACTGCCCCAACGCCCGCGGTACTTCCAGCGTCAACACTGAACACGACCGGATTGCCGGAAGCGCCGCCGGTTGCCGACAACGTGTACGGGCCGCCGCCAAAGACGACCGGCGAAGTGATGCCGGCGAAGTCGGTGATGGCCTGTGCGGTCGCGGCGCTGCCACTGACGGCGAAACCGCTGCCAGTGCTTCCGTTCACCGTGTCGTCCACGGTCAACGTGGATGAGACAGCGCCCGAAGCAGAGGCGGTGGGCGTGAAGGTGATGGTTGTCGGCAAGGATGAACCGCCGCCGAAGGTCAAGGCATCGCATCCGGCGGGCGCGGTCAAGGCGCCGGTGAACTCCGTGTCTCCGGAGGTGATGGTCAGCACCGGCGGATTGGTGCAGCCAAAGTCATCGAGCACCCAGACGTTGGTGGCCGTGGTTGGGGCCGCCGAAGAAGCCTGGCCAAGCACCGTCACCGAGCCAATGGCATTGAACGCCATCGTGTCGCTGCCGTTGTTGTAGCCGGCATAGTAGAAGTTGCCCTTGGTGTCAGAGGCGATCACCTTGGCGCCCGGTGCCGCGAGAGCAATCGGATTGGCCCATTCAAGGGTTCCTGAGTTGTTCAGGATTTCGTAGATGCCGGTGTACTGATCGGCAAAATACACATTGTTCTTTGAATCGATCGAAACCGCATCGATCTCGTTGTTGTACTTGCAAGGCGCCGCGGTGCAGACCGGTGTTTCGGTCTCGAGCAGCGTGGGAGCGGCCGCATAGCCCGTCGTCACCCCATTGAAGCCTGCGCTGGTGCTGGTTTTCAGCTCCTGCAGGTCAGAAGAGTGGCTGTAGGATGAGCCGCCTACGTCGATCAGGGAGTCGGTGAAGAATACATTGTCATTGGAATCGATGGAGATGGCGCCGACATAATACTGATCTGAAGCCGCATCGGAAGGAACCGTTTCGGCGTAGAGCAGGATCGGAGCCGTCGGCGTCGCACCGTAGAGGCAAGTCGGACCGCACTCAAGGATGGAGTACGGCTGGTTTGTAACGGTCGTCGAAGGCGACTCGTCGCTGGTGGTGATGAAGAGATTGCCATTCTTGTCGAAGTTAATGCCTGCGATACCAAAGGCAATCGTCCCATTGCCGACCACGATCTGGCAGATTCCCGCGTTGTCGGGCGCTACTCCATCGCCTTTGCAGGTGGGAGCGGCGGTGACTTGCGCGGCCGTGAAAGTGGGATAGGCTCCGCTGATAACGGGGAGCTTGATGATGGTATTGCCATATTCGTTTCCGGCGTAGGCATAGCCCGAGCTGTCAATGGCAACGGCGCCGACGCCGTTCAATGGCCCCAGATTCGCAACCACGGTGCCCGTGGAGGTGAACTGCTGGAGATCATTGCCATACGAGCTGCCTGCGAGGACGGCGCCCAACGTGGAGTTCAAGGCCATGGTGCCGCTATCGGACGCATCCGCGCCGAAGACGCCGCCGCCCGTGAATGCCGCACCCCAGGTGTTCTGGCTAACCGAGGAGATGCTTCCGGCCTTGGCGATCACTGAAGACGAATCGCCCGACGCGGTGTCGTTCACCGTGAAACCGGTATAGGGCGTGACTCCGGTTGTCGGGGTGTAGGTGACAGTGACCGGGAACTCAGCAGCGGTTCCCAGAGATGATGAGCCGCAGGTACCCGCGCTGGCTGCAAATGGCGGATCCGGGACGGTGAACGTCAAAACGGCCGTGGAGCAAGGATCCGAGTTGTCCGCCACAAGAACCGTCGCCGTTGTTGCGGTTCCCGGGAACGACGGGCCGTCGAGCGATACATAGCCGACCGTGTCGGCGCCGCTGGTGTTAACTACGGTGGAGTAGCCCTCCACGTAGAAGTTGCCGTAGGTGTCTTTCTGCAGCAACTTCGTGCCCTGGTTGCTGATTGCGTAGATGCCTGCGGCGGTGGCTCCGGTTTTGCTGTTTGGGATACCGTAAATACCGGAGTTATCGAGGCCGATGTACACCTTGCCGTCCGATGGCGTTGGGTCGGCATATACCGCATCAATCTGATCGTCATAGTTGCCGGGAGATGCGATAGTCAGGGTTTCGACCACTGTTGGCGCTGCCGTGAAACCAGTGGTTACGCCGTTGAATCCCGAGTTCGCAGTCGTGTCGACGAGCATCTCGTTCAGGTGGGAGTCGATACTCTTGTTGCTGGTGTTGGCCAGAGCAGAATCGGTGAAGAAGAGGTTGCCCCAGGGGTCGATGGACATGCCGCCGACATAGAGCTGGCCGGTGGTACCCGGTGTGCTGGCGATGGGCTCCGCGTAGATAAGGACAGGGGCCGCGGTCGAGCCCGAAGCGGGATAAAGGCACTTGGTCCCCGCCGCTTTGCACTCAAAAATTGAATAGGCCGGACCCACGCCGCCGGAATCACCCTGGTCGTCGGTGGCGAAGAACAGATCGTTGGCCGCGTCGAAGGTCATCGATTCCACACCGAAATAGCCGAGGGTCGATGATCCGAGTGATTTGATGATGCACTCTCCCGCGGTCTTGTCGGTGGCGGCCACGCCCGTGCAGGCGGGCAGCGCGCTGCCGCCAGAGCCGCTCGGATCGACGGTGTAGGTATAGGTTCCGTTGGTGTTCATCGGAATCTTTGCTACCACATTGGTAAACTGGCCCGCCACATACAGAAAGTTATTGCTGTCAATGGCGACTGCGCCCGCGTTGGCGAAGGGTCCAACAACCGAGACCGCATAGCCGGGGCCGCTGAACTGAATGATGTTGCCGCCATAGGTCTCGCTGGCCACGATAACGCCCATCGAGTTGATGCCCCAGGAGCCGCCCGCAGGAACGTCCCCTGCTAGAGCACCGCCATTCGGATAGGCCGTAAACCAAGTACTCTGGCTGACGATAATAGGGGCTGACGAGGCCGCGTTCGCGGCAGTCGCGAACAGGAAGATGGCCAGGATCGCGAGCAAAGCTACCACCGCGCCCCGCGACGCGTAACGCTCAAATTCCTTCAACTTCGTTTCCATCACAAATCCTCCGGTGAAATGTCGTTTCAGATATGGGGGAACAGCAGTAGCGTTCCGCACGTTGACTCGATTCCTTGTCCTTACTCCCGATCCTTCCAGTAATGAGAAGGTTTGTGGCCTGACCCGGTGGACTCGGGAGTCCCAATTCCCCTGGGCTGAATCTTCAGCAAAATGTCATTACGAATAAGCCCATCCTCCTTGCGCGCCCAGTTCCGCTCCGTGAAAGTGATACGAGGAAACTTCAAACCTCATTGATCGCCCTAACATCGGCCCGCCTCTCCCTCCGACGATTTGCGCCGCTTCCGGGCAAAGCACCGATCAGGCAAGTTGGGTTCGGAGGCGCGGTTACCCACGCAGAACCGTGTCTGTTACCGCTCCCAGAGCGAGTCCGAGTATATTCGCAGCACACACCGATATTGGCGACCCCAGAACTACTGAAAGAAATGCGGAATTATATTCATACTCAAAAAGGCGGTTGTCAAGAGAATTCACGCAGTGGATTTCTCGCGATAGAAGCGGGCCGAGCCGGGAGTAAATCGATTCCGGGCGAGAAGCGGCATCGCCCAGGGCCGGCAAACATCTTCCGGAACGTGGGGAGAAAGGCAACCCGACCGGAAAGGCCTTTTGACTTTGGCCACCCCTGTCCAACCGCAGTTTGCGCTGGCGTAACCGCCGTGATGGTATCGCGACCGCTATACACAGCCCGGTTGTGCCGGCCGCCAGACTCGGTTCCGGCCTGGAGCGGCAGAAATTCAACGAATTCAGACAGGTTCATCGAAATAAACGATTAAGCACGGGGATAAAGAGCGACCATTTCCGTCCCGCAGGTTGACGCGCCCGTCGAGTGCGAAGCTTTTTGAATGGTTCCGGTCCCGGCGTTCCGGTAGTAACGGAGATGCATGAAGAGGTTAGCCTCAGGCTCTCGACGCGGATCCCGAAACTTCCCGGAAAAGCCAATCCAAAGCCGCAATGCCGATCGATCTTGATTTCCTTATCAGAGACTTTCTTCCGAGGATGGACGCGCCGGGGGAAATGGCGCGAGCTTTTCATTCGCTCCGCGCACGTTGCGCTGACTCACAGAGGTCACACGAAAGAGCGTGGCCGCGGCGAGGCGAATAAATGTGGCTAATGAAACTAAATCAATTTAATTCAGGCCATAATAGAATTCCAGACTTCCCGATATTGTGGCCAAAAGCGGTGCGCGAGATTCATAATTACCGCTTGACTATTCTCCACAGGGAGCCCCATAATTTGAACCCGATATTAACTTAGTGAAATTTGGGTCGATCTGGGGTCGTACGTTCTCGGGCGGTGTTATCGTTATCATCGCGCACCGAATCTCGCAATATCAGGACAGCCAAGGGGGGTTGTTACGATGAAGTCTTTTCCTGGATTCAAGCAGGCGTCCGCATGTTTGGGGCTGTTTCTCGCGGTGCTGCTGTTGTGGCAAATACCCGCCCAGGCACAGGAGACCACAGGCAGCGTATCGGGCGTTGTTCAGGATACGACAGGCGCGGTGATACCGAACGCTGTGGTGACAGTCGTCGACCTGACCAACCAGTCGGAACGCAAGACCGTCAGCAATGGCACCGGAGAATTCGCCATCAACTCGATTCCGGCCGGGCTGCGTTATCAGGTGCGGGTGGAGATGAAGAACTTTTCACCGTGGCAGTCGCAGCCTTTTCCACTGCGGCCCGGCGATCGCGTGACTTTCACCGACATCCGCATGCAGGTGGCTCAGGCCGCTGAACAGATTACGGTCGAGGCGGCCAATACCCAATCGCTCAAGCCGCTGGATACGCCCGAGCGCAGCGATGTGATCACCGCCGAGGATCTGGACACGCTCGCCATCGTGGGCCGCGATGCCACGGAGCTGATTGAGATGCTGCCGGGGTTCGCAATGATCAGCAACCAAGTCAATAACCAGGCGCCAAATACGGCTGTTTCGGGTTTGAGTGGTCCCACCGGCTCGTACTCTGCCAACGGCGCCGGGCCCACCGGACTGGCGACGGTGATGGATGGCGTCTCCATTCAGGACATCGATACGAATGCCGGGACCGTGCAGCAGGTCAACTCCGACATGATCCAGGAGATCAAGGCCACGACGTCGACGTTCAGCGCCGAATACGCCAAGGGGCCGGCCGTGCTGAACGCAACCACCAAGGCAGGCACCTCCGCCTACCACGGCGAGGCCTACATGTATGCCCGCGATACGGTGTTCAACGCCAACGACTGGTACAACAACTATCTGCAGCAGACGCGGCCCCCGGGCCGATATCTCTTTCCCGGCGGTCAGGTAGGTGGTCCGCTGTGGATTCCGGGCACTCAGTTCGGTCCGCACAACAGCAAGCTTTTCTTTTTCGCTGGCTATGAATATTACAACCAGAATTTCTGGTCGCAGACGCTCGGTTCGTGGGTACCCACCATGTCGGAGCGCAGTGGCGACTTCAGCGCAGCGTCATTGAATTCCGAACTGTGCGGCGCTCGTCCCGACGGCGGAGTGAACCTGGATGCCGTTTTGCCCATGTGTTATGCGGATAACTACCTGCCTGGCGGGCAAACTGTGGCGGATGGCAACGTGAACGCATATGCCAATCCGAGCGGCGTGGCTCTGGTAAATTGGCTGCCGCTGCCGAATGCCAATCCCTTCGTCAACGAGCAGGGTTACAACTATGTTCAGCAGGTGATCCAAACCCAGAATGGCACACAGTTTCACGCCCGCGTCGATTTCAACCTGAGCGACTACAACAAGTTCTATGCCACCTATGGCCGTCAGGCACAGATCACCGACGAGCCGGTTGCATGGGGATACGCGCCAAACAACTCAATGTTGTATCCCGGCCAGGTCACCTCGGGCGATATTTCGAACATATTCTCCCTCCATTATGTGCGGATCTTCGGCAGCAGCGTGACCAATGAAGCCAGTGCCTCGATGTCCTTTATCAGCGACCCGGCCAACATGGGCAACCCCACCGCTGTGAGCCGGTTCCACATGAACGACTACAACTGCAACAATGTGGCTGAGCGGGCGGCGGGGACTTGTAACAATCCCGCCAGCGACAATTTCAACTATCTGGGCGAATACAAGAATAACTACGATTACTCAGTACCGGCGCTGTCGGACTACGGCTCTTTGGGCTATCCCAACATGCTGATGCCGGGCGGTTTCTACAACGACCAGGTCAAGATGAAGAAGGTCGTGCCTACCCTGGCCGATACAGTGAACTGGGTGAAGGGACCGCACAGTCTCGCCTTTGGCTTATATGCCGAGCGGGGCATTCTCAACGGCGATGCAGACTACGCTGCCGCGTTCCCACAGGGAGAATACGACTTCACTCCAGGCAATGGATACTACGAGTACAACGGAACTCAGGGGTTGTCGTTCTACAACAGCAACTACATAGGCTGCGAAAATCCGGATCCGAACGGCACCAGCCGTCTGTCGGGCGCGGCGTATTTCGGCAGCTGCATCAATCCTGTGGCCATGATGTACATGGGCTACGCAGATTCCTTCACCCAGACGAACTTTTCGCCGATCGTGGACATGCAGTACACCACGTTGTCTGGATTCGTGAACGACGCCTGGAAGCTTCACCGGCTCACATTGATGCTTGGCGGCCGTTTGGAACACCTTGGACCATGGTTCGACCGCCATGGCAATGGCTTGGCTACCTTTTCTCCCTTCCTCTACAACAGCCAGTGCACGGGCCGCGACTGCAGCAGCGAGGCTCTGCCGGGAATCACATGGTACAAGGTCAATCTCGGCGTCCTGAACTCAGTGAATAAGCCGGCGTTGCTAGATTTCAGCCCGCGCGTGGGCGCCTCGTGGGATCTGTTCGGGACCAGCAAGACGGTGCTTCGCGGTGGATGGGGAATGTATCGCAACCAGGAGCCGTTTTCACCTTATGCGCTGGCGGCCGCCAGTGCCCAGGGTTACAAAACGAGCCAGTCGCTCGGAATCCTGAGTTTCGATCTGGTCGACAACCAATCGCCCATCAATCCTCCCGATATCAACGTCTACACGCTTTCCAGCACCGATAAGGTTCGCCCCCTCTATTACCAATTCAATGTGACCGTGGACCAGCGCCTGATGTGGAATTCGCTGATGGAGGTTGCCTACGTCGGTAGCGAGAACACCAACCTGCCTACCTATAATCTGGGAGCCAGCGGGTACAACGGCGCATCCGACCTAAACGTGCTTCCCCTGGGCGCGTATTTCCAGCCCAGTTTCTCCATTTCCAATCTGCCGGCCTCGATCATCGAGCCCAATACGGGCGGTGACCTGAGCACCCTGACCACGGCGGAACAGGACTTCTACAGGACATATCCGTTCTACCAGCACATCTATTCGCTGAAACACGATTACTATTCGAATTACAACAGCCTGCAAGTGAGCTGGAACAAATCCACCGGCTTCGTGAGTTGGGGCGCGAACTACACCTTCTCGAAGGACCTGGCCACGGCCGCGTCCTACAACAACGAACTGGCGGATCCCCTGAATCTGCGCAACGATTACAACCCGGCGCCGTTCGATCGCAGCCAGGTCTTCAACATCCACTATCTTGTCAACTTTGGACGCCGTTATACGGGCAGCAGCGCCCTCTTGTCCAAAGTCGTGAACGGTTGGCAGGTCTCCGGCATTTCTACCGTGCAGAGCGGCCCCGACCTGACTTCGGAGGAGGGCGAGAACTTCTCCTTTGGGTATGGAAATATTCAGGCAACTCAGCTCTATTTGCCACAACAGGTCAATAGTCCAGGTCAATCCGCAAAGACCTGCGCAAACGTCTATGACATTTCGCCGGACAAGAACGGAAACACGTATTGCGTGACCAACATGAATCCGGTGGTTTGGCTGGGGACGCCGGATTATCTGTTGATGCCGACACTAAACTGCAACCCGTCGGGCGGAAGCGCGAAGAATCAGTTCATCCACGCGACCTGCTTTGGGCTCCCGCTGCCGGGCAGCCCCACGACGGGCAATTATGCGCTCTCGGCGAATCCCAGCGGGCAGGGGCAGTACCGGCTTCCGTACATCCACGGTCCCGCCTTCTCAAACCACAATGTGACGCTGATCAAGGACTTTTCGATGCGAGAAAGCCGAACCCTGGAATTCAAAGCCTCGGCGTTCAATTTCCTCAACCACCCGCTGGTTTCATTCAACAACAACGACAATTCGAATTTGAATCTCGGCAACCTGCTGGGAGCGGTTCCAGGCCAGGCTCTGACCGAGGCAATGCTGGGGCATAAGGATTTCGGAATTGCCAATGTGAAATACGGCTCGCGCCTGCTGGAATTCAGCGCAAAGTATTCGTTTTAGGTAGTCGCACCTGGTCCGGTGCGCCGCACGCCGGATCGCGTTTTGAAGCAGCTCCATCGCGGCGGGAATCGGGCCGGTTGTTTGGGATACGATAATGCCGCGCTCCGGAAGGGACGACTGCAAGATGCGGGCAGGCGGCTGGGCCGTTTGCAGCAATTCTGAATGAGATTGTTCGTGGAGAGTGTCATGGTCATGGAGATGAGAACGTATTTTCGCCGGCTGGTCAGCGTTGGGGTCGGATTCCTGGGGGCGGCATTGATGTTGGGCGGGGCCGCGCGCGGACAGGCTCCGGCGGTATCCACGGGCTCGATTGTCAACATCCCGTTCAGCACTACCTGGGGCCAGATCTATGTAATTCGCTTTTATAAGGGGAATGTTCTGGCGCTTGATTCAGGAGCCGGCGCCCTGTATCAGCTCTCCCCGGGCGCGACCTCATGGACAACGCTGTCTTCGGCCTCCAGCTCTTCACCGCTGGGCACCGGCGGCTACAACACAATCGGCATGGCGATCGATGCTGTGGGCAATCTCTATCTTGGGATTCGCTATCCGGTCGCTGCCGCCCCCAGTGCACTGTTCTGGCGCATTCCCTATGATTCCGCCAAGAACACCTGGGACGTCACAACGAGCTACGCCTGGGGCAGCAACATTATCGACCCCAACAGTGGCGCAACAGTCGTCAGCGAGGGCGGCTCGGACTGGGTCGATTTCGTCAACAGCTCCAAGATGGACGGCAGCGGAACGCTCTACTGGGTTACGGAGAACCCCAACGAAATCTATACGGCTCCCGTCGATGCCTCAGGGAATGCGGACTTGCCCAATGGGGTGAACGCCAATTCCATCGTTACCGGTCTTGAGACCGATGGAGATTACCTGGCCGAAGACGTCAGCGGCAACATCTACCTGGTTGAAAACCATGCCGTAAAACCGGCAGCGCGCGTGCCGGGCATCTACTTCATTCCTGCCGGCACGTCGGGGATCGTGGGATCGGAGGGGAGCGCGGAGGCGCAGTTGATTCGAATCGATTCGAGCAGCAATCCGGTGGTGTATGCCGGCATAACGCTCGATGCTTACGGGAACATTTATGTGCCTTCGGAGGTGAACTCCAGCTATGGCGAGACAGTGGCGGGCATCTGGAAGATTCCGAACGAATGCGGGAGCGCGGCTGCGGTAAACAGCTCCTGCCTCCCCAATTTCAACGACATTTCCCTTTACGCTCCGGTTTCAAGCAACAACCCCGTATCCATCGATTCGCGCGGATACGTGTGGATCCCCACCTATCAGGATTGGAGCCCCAACGGGTCCGGACCCTATCCGAATCTGTATGCGATCGCTGTATGGGCTCCGGGATCCATCAATCTCGGCGCCGCGCCGACGGGCGCTGCGGGACCGGCGGGCAAGTTATTTATCGACTTCAACCAACCCATCACTCCCGGCGGCATTCAATTTTCGCAACCGGGAACTGGCTCGGACTTCACTATCGCAACAACGGACCCCACTCCGCCAACGACTGCGCCGGCAACTTCCCCGGCCTGCACGTCGGGAACCGCATATTCCGTCCAGAACATATGCCAGGTTTGGGTGGCGCTTGATGCGCGCAAACCCGGGGCCATCTCTGGCCAGCTCATGTTGCTGAACTCGAGCAATTCGCCCGTCGCTGGCAGCACTGTTTATCTGAGCGGCATCGGACAAGGCTCGGAGGCATCTTTGCTCTCTTTAGCGGCGCAGAGCACGGTTGCAGCCGGTCTTGATACGCCGGCGCAGGTGGCTGCCGATGCGGTGGGAGACACGTGGGTCGCCGACGCGGGCCTGCATCAGGTGCTGAAATTCAGCGCCGGCTCCACCACTGCGGTAGGCGCCCCCGTTGGGAAAAATCTCGTTGCGCCCACCGGAGTTGCCGTGGACGGATCTGGCGATTTGTACATCGCGGACTCGGGAAAGGTGATCGAGATTCCGTGGGTCAATGGAGCTCTCGACACTGCCGGTCAAACCACATTGGCCACAGGATTCGGAAGCGATCTGAACCTGGCTGCAGACGGCGTCGGCAATGTTTATGTGGCTGATCCGAAGAATTCCCGTGTCGTCAAGATTCCCAGCCCCGAAACCGCGCAGTTGTACCCCGACTTTGAAACCATACCCGCCACTTCCCTTTCCACGACCGTCACGATGGGCTCCGGATTCAGCGCACCTTCGGCAATTGCGACCGACAACTCCGGCGACTTGTTCGTTGCCGATGGCGCGAATCTCTATGAGATCACGCCGTGGGATGTCCAGACGGAGCTGCTGAACTCCCTGACCGGGCCGGTAACTGGCCTGGCAGTGGATGCTTCAGGATCGGTGGACGTGGCACAGAGCGGCGGAGTTCTGCATATCCCCGCCATTGCAGGGGTTCTCAGCTTCAACAGCGCAAGTTCGCTGGATGATTCTGTCATTGCCGCGCCCAATGGCGTGGCTCTCGATCAAGAGGGCAATCTGTACGTCACCGACATGACGAGCGGTACCCCGAATCTCTTCGAATTGAGCGCGAATGGGTTCGTGAATTTCGGTGTTGGCCTCACTCCCACCGTCCTTGCCGAGGAGGACGTGCCGGTGTTCAATATCGGCAATGAGAATCTGACGGTGACCGGGACTCCGACCTTCAGTGGTCCCGATGCCAGCGATTTTTCTGTGACCACCCCGAGCGGTGGAACCCCTTGCGACACGACGGGCGCGACGCCCGTGGCCGCCGGCAATGCATGCACCATCGGAGCCGGCTTTACGCCGCCGCCGCCACCGGCGGGCGATATTTTGCCGATCACCTATTCCGGCGATACGATGACGATCCCAACCAATGCGGGCAACGTTGCGGGCGGCGATGTGTCTGCCGGACTGGAAGGCAGCGCGCTGGCCGGGCTTGAGGCGACCCAGGCGACCGTCTCACTGAACCCCGCGACCACAACCTTCCCGGGCAGCACTGCCGTGACGGTGACAATTACTCCGGAGCCAGGCGGCGGCATAGATTATCCCACCAACGTGCCGTCGGGAACCGTGACTCTGACCCTGACCAGTACAGTCGCGGGCAGCACGCAGCCCCCGCTGGTTGAAACGGCTCAGGCCGCCGGGAATGACACCGGAACAACGGCGACATTTACGCTGACCGGTATTCTTGGGGGCACCTACAACGTAACGGCAGCGTACGGGGGAAATCTCGCTCAATTGTTCCAGAAGAGCCAGAGCTCACCCGTACCCCTTACCGTTTCGCCGGCAGCGCCCACCATCTCGCTGCCCGAGCCCACGGGTGTCCAGCCGAACAGCCAGAACGGCGTTTACTATGTGCTGCTCCACGGCGATACGACCCTTACCGCGAATGTTGCGTCCACGCTGGGAACGCCGACCGGCTTGGTCACATTTATGAACGGAACTACGGCAGTGGGTACCGCGGCGCCGGATGCAAACGGGAATGCGAGTCTCAACCTGGGCACCCTGGTAGCGGGCAACTACACCGTCACAGCCGTCTACAGTGGCGATCAGAACTTCGCTTCAGTGACCTCGCAAAGCGTCTCCTTCCAGGTGATCCCGGCGAGCGTATTGATCTGGGCCAACCCGACTTCGGTTTCGACCAAGGGAGGGACGCCGGTGTCGAGCACTCTCAGCCTGGAGTCGCTGGTCGGATTCACGGCCACCAACGGGGCCAACATCACATGCGACAACAGCACGATGCCGAACGATGCCGAATGCACGTTCAGTGTTCCTCAGCCTGACATTTGCGCGCCTACCGGTCAGGCGGGCAACACATGTTCCGGCATCACAACGACGGTCGTAACCATCAGCACCAACATTCCGGTGAATATCGGGAGCACGCAGCAGAACAGGTCTCGTACCTCTCCTCTTGTTCTGGCCGGCATTTTCGGACTTGGCCTGCTGGGACTGGGGCTGCGCAGAAGAGCGACCTTTAATCGATATCTCTTCGGCGCCATCAGCCTTGTGTTGTTCCTTACCGGTGCGGTCTTGGGCGTGAGCAGCTGCACCAACTCGGGTTACACCAAGACGCCGGCAGTTCCAACCTATACCACCCCGACCGGCACGTATAACGTGAGCATTATCGTCACCAATCCAGGGAACGGCACGCAAGAGTCATTGCCCTTCACCCTGGGGGTGACGATCCAATAGGGAGTTTTTCAGAGCAGTCAGCTTTCGGAGGGCGCTCGGTGACCCTCCGGAAGCGCAGGAGATGCAGGTTTTCATGCCGCGGTTTTACACAACGAGCAAGGTTGGTATGAGTCTTCCAGGGAGAAATATCATGTTGAACAAACCATTCATTTCGCTGCGCCGGTTCTCGGAATGTGCGTTGACGATCTTGTTCCTCGCCGGAACCCTGTGCGCGGCGGCTCATGCGCAGGCTACGCCGACCATCGCGAGTTTCGCAACCGGGGTGAATCATAATACGGCTACGAAGCCCATCAGCCCGGGAAACATCGCGAACATCGCGACAGACAGTTTCGGCGACGTGCTCGCTGTGGATGATTCGAATGGTGCACTTTACGAGTTCCCCTTTGGCGGCGGAAATGCCAAAGTCCTTGTTCCCACCGGCGGTCTGGCCGGCGGCTCGGGCACGATTGTCACCCCGGGAATTGCCATCGATTCGGATAACAATCTCTATATTGAGGGCGGTACGTGCGTATTGATGTATCCCTACGACAGCGGGACCGCGACGTGGGATTTATTGGCGGCGCTTTCTAAAACCAACACATCCGCGGCCGTTTGCGGCGCGAGCGCGCCAACCTTCACCAATTTCGGAACCGGCGTGGTGGCTCTCGGTTTGGCGATCGGCAACACCAGCACTCCGAACGTCCTGGCTGGAACCACCTCCTCGACAGGCAACAGCATCGTGAGCATCCCCGTCACAGGAGCGTGGACGGCTCCAGTCGCAGGAGCGCCAACTGCCATCATCTCGGGCATGAAAGCGCCGGCAATCTCGGTTGCCGAGGATACAACCGGCAATATCTATTTCGTTGAGAGCGGTACCGGAGCTCTGCCAGGAGTTTACAAAATCCCCGCCGGACAAACAGGACTCACTTCGGATTCAGGCCTGGCGCGCATCGACCCCAGCTTGCCCAACGCCGACGGCGTGGCCGTGGACAGCCAGGGCAATATTTACTTCAGCGACAACCAGGAAGGTGTTTTCCTTCTTCCCGAGGGTGCCACGTCGAGCAGTTCCACTCTTCTGCTGACTTCGGTGACGGCGCAGGGTTCCGTGGCATCGTACGGTAACGGTTTCTTGTTCGTTCCGACGCAGCAAACGCTTTGGAATGGCGTGTCCGACGTTGCGATCGTCACCTTCGACGCGGCAAATTTCGGTTCCGAGGCCATTGCGCCCGCCTCGCCCGTGCAAGGACAGGTAGTCTTCAGCTTCAATAGTTCCAACAGCATCACTCCGGGCACGATTGAGGTGCTGGAGTCAGGCGACGCCAACCCCAATTTTGCGGCGGGGAGTGGCAGTAAAAGCCCGGCCTGCGTGACCATGGCGCAGGCTCCATCTACGGGCTCTCCCTTGCCCTACACGGCCCTGGAGTCCTGCACTGTCACCGTGTCCTTCTCTCCCAGCGCGACGGCCGGCGTCTCAGCCACTCTGGTCATGTTAGACACCAAAGGGAACCTGATCGCCTCCATTCCTCTGAATGGGATTGGGATAGGTGGAGCGGTTCAGGTGATGCCGCCGGCGCAGACGGCGATTGGCGGCGGTCTCATTTCGCCCCAGCAGATCGCCGTGGATTCCGGCGGCAACGTTTACGTGGCTGACTCTGGCCAGGGTGCCGTGGTGCATGTCTATCCGGGCGCCACAGCGACTTTCGTCGGCAAAAATTTGAAAGCGCCGACGGGAGTGGCCGTGGATGGAGCCGGCGATGTCTTCATCGCCGACAGCGGCAATGTCTACGAAGTGCCGGAAACCGCAAGCGGCTTGAATGCTGCTGGTCAAGTGACGCTGGCGACCGGTCTGGGCGCGCAAGTCGCGCTGGCTGCCGATGGTCTCGGCGATCTCTATGTGTCCGATGAGGACAACCAAAAGGTCTATGAGCTTGAGAATTTCAGCGCGGGCACAAATACCGGGCTGCCTCCGATACTCAACTCCGAAGACATAACCCTGACAGGAACCGCATTCAGCGGCGCGCCCTCTGCGATCGCGGTGGATTCGGCCAACAATCTCTATGTTGCGAACGGCGGCAGCGTGTACGAAGTCACTCCGACCGGAACTCAGACCGCGGTTCTAAGCGGCCTGACCGGCGTGACAGACCTGGCGGTCGATCCCTCTGGTTCGATCTACATCACGGCGACGGGCGGAACAGTCCGTATTCCCAACGTGAGTGGGACGCTCAAGACAGCCAATGAGACGGCGGTGGCCAGCGGGGTGACCAAACCGACTTCCGTGGCCATGGATCTTCTGGGGAATGTCTACGTAACCGACGGGACTGCCCTGAACGTGAACGTGACCGAAGCCAG
Organism: Acidobacteriaceae bacterium; assembly: GCA_030040935.1. GTDB lineage: Bacteria > Acidobacteriota > Terriglobia > Terriglobales > Acidobacteriaceae > Telmatobacter. Next base: position 32,055 of record JASHSG010000036.1, read on the forward strand.
TGCGTCTCTCAACTTTGGTACGCTGACCGCCGACCCAACCACCAAGCCGGCGCCGCCGGGATCGTCCTCGTCGCAGGTCGTCACGCTTCTGAACTATGGGAATGCGCCCTTGGCGGTGACAGGCTACACAAGTACACCCGACGTCTTCGAGCCCGACTATTCGGAGACATCCGATACCTGTTCCGGCAATTCGATCGCGGTGAACTCGACCTGCACTGCAACCATCACCTTCAGTCCTGGTATCGGCGACGGCGGCGCGCTGACGGGAGAAGTTCTGGTTCAGGGTAACGTGGGCAATTCGCCCGTGGGAGTGAACGGTACCGGCGTGGCCCCAACGTTATCCAATACCGCGACCGCGATGGTTGCAAGCAGCAAAGGCACCATTGAAGGAGTTCCCGTCATGGTCACGGTTACTCCCACCGTGGCCGGCAATCCAACACCCACAGGAACGGTGACCCTTTCGATCGTTCCCGGCAGCAATGTTCCGCTTACCGATCCGACGAATTTTCAATATGAGATGAACGCGCAGGATCAGGTAGTGTATCCGCTCCAGGTGACGGAGCCGTACTCCGTTACGATGAGCCTGGTTGGCACAACAGGCGCGGCCCAGTTCGATCCAACGTTCTTCCCGATCGGAGCTTACACATTTACGGCCAGGTACAACGGCGATCCGACCTATATCTACGAGCACTCCAGCAACGCGGCGGGGGTCTCAATCGCTACGGCGGTGCCGGTGACGTTGACGCAGCCTGCGGTCGCATCGATTACGGCCACTCAACCGCTTTATACGCTCCCCTGCACATCGGGATCCGGCGCCACGTGCACGACTGCATATAACTACGGGCAGCCTTCGAATAACCCTCCAGGCTATCTGGTACTGGCAGGGGGAAATGGCGCCCAGCAGCCGTACGACGGCTCAATAAATTCGTGGGGTTATATCTATCCTCTAACGGTCGCGTCTGACAGTGGCGATCCCATGATTGGCACAGCCGTGTACAGTAACGGAGCCCAAACCGGCTGGAACTACGGGGCTGTGAACTATGTCACGACAAACGGGCAGTCTGCTTGCGGCAACGGCGCTGGAAGCAAATCCATTGTCAATCTGGACGATACCGGATCAGCGCCGCTTGATGTATCTTGCTTTGCCATCAATACGAACAACAATACGATCCCCGATATCATGACCTATTATTCGGTCACCCCCGAATATAGCGGAACTTATAACGATCTGGTGAGCGTCAATCCCAACTATGAGAATTCGAGCAATGGGCAAGCGGTTGGTTTCTGGGCGCTCAGCCACTCCATGGTGCAGATCGGCGCCAGCCCCGCTTCGGTCAATGTTGCCGCAGGATCCGCAGCATCGACGACGCTCACGATCAGCTCGATCCTGGGATACGGATATGCGGGGCGCACCTCGAACGGAGGCCCCGACAATAACTATTCGCTGCCACTGAGCCTGACGTGTCAGGGCTTGCCGGCATACGCCACGTGTTCCTTCAGCTATCCCGCGCCGAACCCTGCTGATCCGCAGGTGGCCGGCGCCGCAACGCAATCGCCCTACCCGCCGATTCCGCCGAACCTGGTCGCGCTCGAATGCGCCCCGGGCAGCAGCCAGCAATACTGCGCCGTCGATGTAGGTCCTGTTGCCGGCGCCGTCAATGGATACGGGCTCTTCCATTCAGGGAACCAGAGTACGCCTTGCACTGCGGTCGACGGATGTCTCGGGCCGGGCACCGTGGTAATGACCATTAACACCAATGTGTCTGTGGGAACCAGCACCTCAAAGCTCGCAAAAGACAAGGAAGGCGTCGCTTTCGCGGCCTTGTTCGGGCTGGGCCTGCTGGGGCTCACATTCCGCCGCAGAGTCTCGCGGATGAAAGGTTTGCTGGTGGTACTGTGTGTGCTGCTCTTTGGCGGCGCTTTCGCCACCCTTACCGCATGCAGCACAACACAGCTGGGCACGGAATCTACAGCCGCGGTGACACCCGCCGGAAGTTACTGGGTCACCGTAACGGCCAAGCAGGCCGGCAGCATTCTGATTACCACCACAAACGGCGGAATCGTGGTGGTCCAGGGCAACGGAGACCAGATGTCCCTGCCGTACACAGTGAATGTGACAGTGAGTCAGTAGGAGATAGGCTGAAGCGCAGAGCGGGCGGGAACCAGGCTCTTCTCCTGCCAGATTGATGTTGGAAGGGGGCATATTGGCTCCGCCCAACAACCTTTCCAGGCTCCATCGAATGCGGGAAAGACCCTGGCGCCGCGACAGAATATCAGCGACGGTATAGAGATGTTTGAGTTCGGCGGCAGATGTCGTTGCGCAGTCAAGTAAATTGATTTAGGATGGGCTGTCCGCTAAAGACCCAGCACGATCCGCACCTGGCGTGGCGCACCCGGACCAAGCGCAACGAGATCCCGGGACGTACGAATTAAGGACTGCACGCTCAGCGCACGCGCAAGTTAGTTCCACGGCTCCGCCTGGCTGTAAGTTGGAATGGCCGGCTTAGCCGTCTAAGTATTCCAAGGAGAGGTCAATGATGCGATTTCGAATGGCTTGGTGCCTGATGTGTGCGGCCCTGGTGCTTGCAGGATGCGGCGGCGGGAATTCAAACACCACAACGACCAAGACCACCCCCAGTGTCTCGGCATGGCCGACGGCGAGCTCGATTACCTACGGCCAGACGCTGGCATCGTCGACATTGACCGGCGGCACGGCTTCAGTAGCCGGCGCATTTGCTTTCACGACCCCCACAACTGCTCCGGGCGCAGGATCCCCCAGCGAGAGCGTGACCTTTACGCCTACCGACACGACTGACTACACCACTGTCACGGGAAGTGTGACCGTGACGGTGAACAAGGCGACGCCAACCGTTTCGGCATGGCCGACGGCGAGCGCGATCACTTACGGCCAAACGCTGGCGGCATCGACGCTGAGCGGCGGAACAGCGTCTACGGCCGGCGCCTTTGCCTTTACCACGCCCGCCACGGCCCCGGGCGCGGGAACTCCCAGCGAGAGCGTAACCTTTACGCCAACCGACTCGGCCGATTACAACTCCATGGCGGGCAATGTGACCGTGACGGTGAATAAAGCGACGCCGACGGTTTCGGCATGGCCCACGGCGAGCGCGATCACCTCCGGCCAGACGCTGGCTTCGTCGACACTGACCGGAGGCACGGCATCGGTGCCGGGTGCTTTCTCCTGGACGACGCCGACCACGACCCCCGCTACGGGGACCGACAGCGAGAGCGTGACCTTCACGCCTACCGACTCGACCGACTACAACACGGTCGTTGGCATGGTGAGTGTGACGGTGAACACGAATACTCCGACAGTGACCGCGGTTACGCCTGCCAGCGCGAGCACAGGCGCCGCGGTGACAGCCGCCCTGACCGCAACCTTCAGCGAGGCGATGAATGCGTCGACCATCAGCACCGCGACATTCCTCCTGCAGGCCCAGGGAAGCTCGACCGGCGTCGCGGGCGCAGTCAGCTACAGCGCCGGCACGATGACGGCCACGTTTACGCCGACGGCTAATCTCGCTTACAGCACGATGTACACGGCGACCATCACCATCGGCGCTCAGAACTCAACGGGAACAGCGCTGGCCGCAAATTACGTGTGGAGCTTTACCACGGAGGCTGCGCCGGCTCCCACTGTTACGGCCACCGTGCCGGCGAGCGGCGCAACAGGCGTGAATGTGGCCAACGCTCTGACGGCTACCTTCAGCCAGCCGATGAACTCGTCGACGATTACCTCCTCTACGTTTACGGTGGCCACAACCAGCGGCAACACACCTGTTTCAGGGACGGTAACTTACAACAGCGGCACTTCGACGGCAACCTTTACACCGTCGGCCCTGGCCGCCAGCACCTCCTACACGGCAACCATCACCACGGGCGCAACAAGCTCCGCCGGGGCCGCGCTTGCCGCCAACTACGTTTGGACCTTCACGACCGGCGTGCCCGCGAACCAGGTCACCGTGGACTTTGGAACGACCTATCAGACTATCCAGGGGTTCGGCGGATCGACGGCGTGGCTTGGACAAATGCCCGCGGCCGTGGCCAAGGCCCTTTTCAGCCCAACCAGCGGACTCGGCCTGAGCATCCTGCGCGTGCGCATCGATCCCACAGGCACCGCATCGGGCGGAGGTAATAGCGGGGATCCATTTGAAACCGGCGAGTGGGACTATGAGGCGGCCAACGGTGCGGAAGCCGTCGCCAACAACCCCAACGCCGTTGTCTTTGCGACTCCCTGGACCCCGCCGGCCATGTGGAAGCTCGCCGGCACCAGTACGACCGTCAGCGGTGCAACGTTTAACGAGGCGCTCTACAGCGGCGGCTGCAGCCCTTCCGGTGTTGACGAAAGCGGGACTGCCGGAGGCTACTGCGGCGGATACCTCGATCCCAACCACTACGCCGACTATGCCAACTATCTCGAGGATTTCGTCAGCTTTTTCAATACGACGAATGGTTTCAATCTCTACGCCATCTCGATGCAGAACGAGCCAGAGGAGAATGTCGACTATGAGTCCTGCGTCTGGACTCCCGCCCAGATGGATGCCTGGGTAGCCGGCAACGCCTCCACCATCACTTCGGACCCATACTCCACGAAACTGATTATGCCGGAGTCGGACGACTTCAACCCCGTGGATGCCTCAACGACTTTGAGCGACGTGAATGCGGAGGGCAAAGTCAGCATTATTGGCGGCCACATTTATGAGACATTGTTTGGCGGCTCGATTGCGCCCTACTCCATCCCTGCGGGCGATACGCCAAAAGCGCTCTGGATGACCGAATTTGGCCCGTTGAGCAGCGCGGCGCTCACATGGAGCCAGGCAGTGACGACCTATGCCCCGACGATTCATAACTCCCTGGTCACCGGCCAATATAACGCTTATGTCTGGTGGGGAATTTTCGGCGAATCCACGGGCAGTTGCGCAACCGCCGCCGGCACTTGCGGCCTGGTTGACGACAGCGGAACACTTCAGGTACCGGGCTACATGATCGGCCAGTACTCGAAGTTCATTGCGCCTGGCTCGGTGCGCGTGTCGGCGACTGCAATCCCAGTCGCTGGAGTTTATGTTTCGGCGTTCATGAGCAGCTCGCCGTCGCATTACACGATCGTGGCCATCAACACCAATTCGAGCGCGGAGAGCCTGGCCTTCACCCTGGATGTCAACGGCAACCCAACCTCGAGCGTGACCTCATTGACGCCAACGGAGAGCACGTCGAGCGCGGGGCTGGCAGCGCAACCGGTGGTCACCGTGTCGGGCGGGCTGTTCGACTACACGCTTCCCGCGCAGAGCATCGTCACGTTCTATCAATAGAGCGGGCTCGACGGGCAGAGGGCTTTCAAAGTGCCGCGTTCTTGACCAGCGTGGATTTCCCGGGATCGAGGGGTCCGTTTCCCATGCGGAACGCCGCCACTCCACAGCCGACGAGCGCGGCCTTGTCCTTGAGCTCGGAGACACGCAGCTCGACGGACAAATCGCCGATCTGGGCCTCCACGGCGGGCAGGAAGAGATTGGCCGCTCGCGAGATGCCACCACCCAGTACGACCACTTCAGCGTGAAAATCAGCGAGCCTCGTCCCAATGACTACGCCAAGATGCCGGCCGAACTCGCTGAAGGCCTGCTGCGCGGCATGATCGGAAGGTGCGGCCGCCGCCAGGTCGACGACTTCTTTCTTCTTTCCCGTACGGCGTTCGTAATTCCCAACGATGGCTCTCGACGAGATAAAATCCTCCACGATTCCGCCCTCGTAAGGAAGATTCCAAATCTCACCGCCCGGGGGCACGCCCGCCCCTGTGGTGGCGAGATGGCCGTCGATCGCAAATGCCGAGCCGATTCCCGTCCCCAGTGTGAGCCCCACGACGCGGCGAAATCCACGCGCGGCTCCGGCGCCGATCTCGCCCAGCAGATATGCATCCGCATCGTTGAGAAAGCGAACCTGCGCCAGCTCGAAGCCGAAACGCTCGGCTAAGCCGCGGCGCAGATCGACCTTATAGAGGTAAGGCAGCTTGTGCTGCATCAGGCTCACGCCGGCCTGGAGATCGAATGGTCCGGGCACGGCGAGCATCGCTCCCATCATCTCGCCGCTGCCGCTGCCGGCCTTCATTCCCAGCTCATGGAGGAGATCGAGGAAAGCGCTTGAACTGGAAGCGGCTGAGTGGGGCGCACTGAAGACGGGACCGAGGCGAAAGTCGGCAGCGTAGCAAATCGCAGCGGCGACATGGCTGCCGCCCACATCGAACGCTAGCACACAGCTTTCCGCATGGTCGGCCATCGCGAACACCGAACACCTCAAACGACATCGTCATTTCCATGCCGTTTGAGATTGTTACCATTTGTATCACAGCGAGCGGTGAAGAGCCGGAGATTTTTCAGCGAAAATCTGCCCCGTTACGAAGAAAATCTGCGACAGTTCTGGCCCGATGCCGCTATGATGGTCCCCGGCTTCCCCCGCTGATAGTTCCCTGCTTATGCGGACTGGCAGTCTCATTTTGATAACGTTATCCCAAAGGACCTGAAGCTGGTCGATACAACCTCGGACGCATGAAAATCGAACTGAGGCCTTTGCGCTTTGCTTCGCCCGTTCTATAGGATGGTTTGCCATGCCTAAGCATTCCTCATTCCTTTGTGAACCCAGACTGCAGCTCGCGAGGGTTCTGGTTGCACTGGTTGCAACCGGGACCTTCATCCATGCGCAGGGAGCAGCAGCGCCCACTGCAGCTTATGGTCCGTTCAATGCGGATTTTCTTGCCGATGGTCCCGGGTTGAACAAGACGCTGTCTCCCGCGACTTCGCTGGACGGCATTTCAGCTGTGGCAATGGATGGCCAGGGATCGGGCCAGCCCGCGATGCAGGATCCGATCCTTGCGGGCCGCGCTTCGTGGACACTCGTCTTTTGGTTTGAATCGCCTGAGCCAACGCAGGGCACGATTTTGCTGGCCGGCATTGGCGATCCTGCCGCGGAGGATGCGCGCTTTATCGGAATCAAGGACGACCGGCTGGCGCTCTGGCTGGGGCGCGCAGGAAACTCCCCCGGATTTGTGGAATCTGCTGCCGGCAATCGAACGCTGAGCGAAGCAAAGTGGCACCTGGCTGTCGCCGCCAGTGATGGCGGCCGCGTCGTGCTCTATGCCGATGGCCGCGAGGCAGCCTCGCGCACGCTTGCGCAAGGCAGTGTTACAGCGGTTATGGAGATGGCGCCTCCGCCGCTGGCGGGCGTCGCAGAAGGTCATTTCGGCGGAAGAATCGCTGCGTTGAGGATTTTCCGCGCTACATTGACGGCCGATCAAGTGAAAGCCATGGCTGCCGCGCCGCCGGACTTCAGCGAACCAACTTATGAGGAAGCTTCCGCACACTGGCCAGTTCAAACGCGCGGGCAGGCTGGATACAGCGCGCCGCAGGATCCATCGACGCTGCCCGAGGGTAAGGGCGGAATTCAAAAACCTGTGGCTAAACCGCTCGGCGATGCGGACCTTCATTGCGAGCTGAAGGGTGAGAATCCATGGCGGCTCACTGGCGGATGGAAGCTGCAGGCGGCGCCGCAAGTAAAAGCAACCGGCGAGGAGATTTCGAAGCCCGGTTTTGCCGACAAGGACTGGCTCGCGGCCACGGTGCCGGGTACGGTGCTGACCACAATGATCGACCGCGGCATCTATCCGGATCCCGATTACGGGCTCAACAATCTCGCCATTCCCGAAAGTCTTGCTCATCAGGATTATTGGTATCGCGTGGATTTCAAGATGCCCGCCGCGGCGCGCGGGCGCAGGCTGAAACTTACGTTTGGAGGCGTGAATTACGCCGCCGAGGTTTGGATGAATGGGAAGAAACTCGGTGGATTCAAGGGCGCCTTTCTGCGCGGGACATTTGACGTATCAGACGTTGCCGCAGGTGAGAATGCATTGGCAGTGCGTGTCTCGCCGCCACCGCACCCAGGTGTTCCTAACGAGGAATCGCTCAGGGGCGGTCCCGGCGAGAACGGCGGAATGGAGGTGCTGGATGGCCCAACCTTCGCCGCCGCGGAAGGATGGGATTGGATTCCAGGCATTCGCGACCGCGACACGGGCATCTGGCAGGACGTGACGCTCAAGGCGACCGGACCTGTCGAGATCGGCGATCCAAATGTGATTACGACTTTACCGAAGTCTGACAGGAGCGAGGCCGACATTGAGATTGAAGCACCGCTGACGAACGCAGGCGGAATAGCGATCGACGGCGAGCTGACGGCCGCTTTTGACGACGTAAAGGTAACGAAACGGGTGCATTTAACTTCCGGCGAAACGGTGGTTCGGCTGGAGCCGGCGGAATTCGCGGCGCTCAAAGTCCAGCAGCCGCGGCTTTGGTGGCCCAATGGGTACGGCGATCCCGCGCTGCACACGCTAAGCGTTTCGTTTGCCGCAGAGGGTAAGATCAGCGCCGCAACACAGATTCAATTTGGAATGAGAGAGGTGAGCTACGAGCTTTCGCTCTTCGACGGGTCAGGGCATCTTCAACGCGTGGAGCTGCTGCCCAGCCGTACGCACGATGAGGCGCTGCCGCTGATCGACGGAACGCATCAAGGCATTCGACAGATTTTCGACTGGACACCGAATCAAGTGCCGCCCGGACAAACGTTGCCGGACTGGATGCTGCACTCCTGGGTGCAAACGCTGGAACCTGAGGCAGCAAGCTCGCCGTCGATTCGGCCGGTTGCCGGCGGTTGGCCCGGAACGGACCTGGTCATCAAAGTGAACGGCGTCCGCATTGCCGCGCGCGGCGGCAACTGGGGCATGGACGACATGCTGAAGCGCGTGAGCAGGGAGCACCTGGAGCCATATTTCCGCCTGCATCGCGACGCGCACGTGAACATGATCCGCAACTGGATGGGCCAGAACACGGAAGAGAGTTTTTACGCGCTGGCCGACAAATACGGGCTGATGGTGTGGAACGATTTTTGGGATTCGACGGAGAACTACAACCTGGAAGCTGAAGATCCCGCGCTGTTCCTCGAAAATGCGCGGGACACGATTCTGCGCTACCGGCATCATCCATCGATTGTGGTGTGGTGCGGGCGCAACGAGGGCGTGCCTCAGCCCGCAATCAACGGCGGGCTGGCAGATTTGGTGCGGACCCTCGACCACACGCGCTATTACACAGGCAGCTCGAATCAGGTGAACCTGCGCAATTCGGGGCCTTATCAGCTTCAGCCGCTTGAAACTTATTACCGGATTAATCGCGGGTTCAGCGTTGAGCTCGGCATTCCGAGCGTGCCTACACTGGAGAGCCTGAAGTCCTTCATCCCTGAAGCGGATCGGTGGCCGATCTCGGACACTTGGGCCTATCACGACTGGCATCAGAGCGGAAACGGAGCGGTGCAGCCGTTCATCGAGACCATGGAAACCGAATTCGGCGCACCCTCGAGTCTGGAGGACTTCGAGCGCAAGGCGCAGATGATCGATTATGCCGGCCATCGAGCCATCTTCGAAGGGTTCGCTGCGCATCTGTGGCAGCCCAACTCGGCGCGCATGATCTGGATGACGCAACCTTCATGGCCAAGCATGGAGTGGAACTTTCTGAGCTGGGACTACGACACGCAATCAAGTTTCTACGCAACCGAAAAGGCCTGCGAACCGATTCATGCGCAGCTCGATCTGACGGATGGATCGGTGGACCTGATCAATCTCGGAGCCGCGCAAACCCTAAACGTGCGCACGCTCGTAGTCGGCCTGGACAGCAAGACGCTGAGCGATCATACCAGCCAGGTTCAGGCCGCAGCCGATGACCGCACTCCCGTGACGAAACTCGATTTGGCGACGTTGGCCGCAGGTCACACCGTTTTTGTAAGGCTCGTGGTCAGCGATGCAACCGGCTCGGCGGTGAGCGACAACTTTTATTGGTGGGCCGCGGACGAAGCAAGCTTCCGCGAGCTGAA